>CAUZBD010000295.1:0-4140 GCA_963577795.1 Planctomycetota bacterium
GGTAAATCCGCTCGCTCACGTTTCCCCCCGTTCGCTCTTGGGCGGCCTTTACGAGGATTGCGGTGCAAACAGGGCACGAATGCCAATTTGCGACCACGTTTCAAAGGCATCCAGATCGGCCACAATGTCGGCCACCGGTAAAAAGCCCGCAGCGCAGATCTCCGCTTCGCGGGCGGCGACCTGCGGTGCTACTAAGTCGAAGAGGTGGACCACCCCCAGGTGCACCTGGCCGACCGGCGTGGCATCGTCGTTGATCAGCCCCACGCACGCTTCGGTGTAGGTGGTGTCGATGGTAATTTCTTCGGCCAACTCCCGCTGCATGCCTTCGCGGTAGGGATCGCGGTCTTCACCCGCATCAGAGTGCGCAATGTGTCCGCCGATGCCCACACTCTTTTTGGCGTGCAGCCGCGCTTCGCCCTGTCCGCTGCCGCGGGTGTATTGAAACAGGTGCACGGTGCCCTCAGAGTCGGTGTAACGAAAGAGACAATAGGGAATGAGCTGCTTGAAGGAGGGGTCCTGCTCGACCACATCCCGCGAGCGATAGGAAGTGTGCGCCGGATCGAGTAGCTCTTGGAGCAGCTCGGTTTTTGCTGAAAATCCTTGAAAGTGTCCCAGCGCGTGGAAACGCTCGGTCGGTACCACAAGCACCCGTTCGGTTTGTACTTCACTCACGATTAAATACTCCTTCACAAATCGTCCTGGGACAGAGCATGCAGTATACCCCGCGGTGAGCCGGTCTGGCAGGTCGCCACCTACGCCACCTACGCCACCTAGAGCCGCCTAGAGGATGAGCATCGCATCGCCGTAGCTGTAAAAGCGATATTCCTCCTCGACAGCCAGTTGGTACGCGCGGCGGATCAGCGCATCGCCCCCGAAGGTGCGGACCAGCACCAGCAGCGTGGTGCGGGGCAGGTGGAAGTTGGTCAGCAAGGCATCGACGACTTGGAACGTGTAGGGCGGATAGATAAACAGATCGGTCGGGCCCTCCAACGCACTGAGCGCACCGGACGTGCCACCGGCGGCGGCCGTCTCAAGCACCCGCACCGAGGTGGTGCCCACGGCCACCACCCGGTGCGCTGCGGTACGGACTGCTGTGAGCGTTGCGGCGGTGGTGGCCGACACCTCGGCCCATTCGCTGTGCATCACGTGTTCGCTCAGCGTTGCGCTGGCAATCGGCCGGAACGTGCCAGTGCCTACGTGCAGGGTGACCTCGGCCCTTTGGATCTTGGCAGCGGCCAGCTGATCGAGCAGCAATTCAGTAAAATGCAATCCGGCCGTGGGGGCCGCCACCGAACCGGGATGCTGTGCATAGACGGTTTGGTAGCGGCTCTCGTCTTCGGGCAGCATTTCCCCGCCGCGAATGTAGGGTGGCAGTGGCGTGCGGCCAACCTGCTCAAGTATCTGGTAGGGGTCACCTTCAACAGAGGTGTGTACGATCCAACTGCTGTCACTCTCTTGCGTGATGAGCGTGAGCTTGGGACCGGGCCGGCCTTCGCGGTCGGTCAACTGCACCGACTCGCCGGCCTGGATTTTACCCCGCGTGCGGCCCAGCACCTTCCACAAACCGCTTGCATCTGCTTCGAGAAACAAACCCTCCCAGCGGCCGCCGGTGAGGGTTCGCTTTCCCACCAGCCGGGCGGCCACCACCCGGGTGTTGTTGAGCACCAAGCAGTCACCGGCACAGAGCAACTGCGGCAGGTCGCGGACATAGTGATGCTCGATCGAATCGCGCTTGCGATCGACCACCATCAAGCGGGCATCGGAGCGGCAGGTGAGCGGCTGCTGGGCAATCCGCTCTTTGGGGAGTGTGTAATCGTAGGCATCCAGTTCGTGCATGCGAGAAGTGTATCGGGTCTGACGCATCGGCGGTACGCGCGGCACGCATGGAGCGGTGCAACTTCGAGCTGCTGCACAAGATGCTGGGTGCGGCGGAGTCAGACCCCCAAGGGATGGTTGGTGTGGGGATCGCGGAGCAGAGTGGCACAAAATGGTTTTTTTTTGGGCCTGCAATCCTCGCCCTTTTCGGGACGCATTTCAATTTTTCCCCTTAAAAACGCGGTAAAAAACCCGCTTGACGAAACCCGGTTCGCGGGTACATTTGGGGTCATGTGGTTAAGAGTGGTGGAAAGTGGTAAAAAGAGGGTTAGCAGGCCCGGGTTGGATCCCGGGCAAAGCGAAGACGCTCGACGGGTCCAAATGGATGGCGACCCCGAGCAGAGACGAGCGTCGAATCGATGTTGCTGACCGGTACCTTCCACCGCGCGATGGACGACAAACAGCGCGTGACGATTCCCAAAGAGTTGAGAGCAGCTTGGGGAGACGTTTCAGGGGGAGTTTTTTACGTGGCACCCGGTACCGATGGATCGCTGGCAATCTACGACGAATCTTCGTTCGTCCACCTTGCCGACCGACTTGCCACCGCCTCTCCCGCCGGACGTGATGTCCGGGCTTTCGGGCGGCTTTTTTACGCCCAGGCGCGGCGGAGTGAAATCGACAAGCAAGGACGCTTGCGCATTCCGCCCGAATTATCCCAGTGGGCCTCACTCGGCAGCGAAATGGTGCTGGTCGGTGTGGGCGACCATCTGGAACTGTGGGACACCACGCAGTGGGAAACCTACACCACCCAGCGTCGCGATCGCTACGACGAGTTGGCCGAGTCGGCGTTTTCAACAGAACAAGAGAAGTGAGATGTGTGAGTTTGTAAAAAAGCGACAGAGGCGGGTTTGCCAAATCATGGATCGTCCGTCCGTTGGTTCGGTCTCGAGCGGTAGTAAAATGTCGATTAGCGGCCACCTATCGACACTTGAGGGTCGTCGATGCGGAGCATCGATTCCCTGGCGCCGTAAAAAAAGGTCACGGAGGTACCTCGAGAACGAACGTAAGTAGCAGGTTTGTCCTGCAACCCTGCTGCGGGCACCCACCCGCACTTGGGCACACGGAAGTGCCCGCGTGTGGGACTCTTTTTGCGCAGCGGGCATCTGCCGGCTCCAGTTCGGTCTTGCCGCTGCCCAATTTCCCGGTTTTGCGGTAAGTTGGTGCTCGGCAAAATTTCAATCCGGAAGCGCATCCATGGCAGCGAGCGTTCATCAAGCGGTCCTCCCCGAGGAAGTGATCGAGTGGCTCGCGCCAAAGCCGGGTGGTACGTTTATCGATGGCACGCTCGGTGGGGGCGGGCACACCCGCTTGCTGGCAGAGAAAGTCGGTAAAGACGGTCTGGTGGTCGGGCTCGATCGTGATCCGGCAGTCGTTGCCCGAGCCGAGGAGCAGCTGCAGGGGCTGCCGGTGGCCGTGGCCCACGCCAACTATGCCGACCTGCCGGAGGTGCTTGCCGAACTCAAACTTGAGCAGGTCGATGGCATCCTGCTCGATCTGGGGCTCTCGAGCGATCAGCTGGCCGACCACCACCGCGGTTTCAGTTTCTCCGCAGACGGACCGCTCGACCTGCGTTTCGATCCCTCCAGTGGACAACCCGCCTGGCAATTACTGGCCCGACTCGCCGAGCGACCACTGGCCGACATTCTTTACCGCTACGGCGAAGAGCGACACAGCCGCCGGATTGCGCGGCGGATCGTGCAGCAACGGGAGAAACAACCGATTCGCACCGCCGAGCAATTGGCCCAGATCGTCCGGGCCAGTACCCCCCGGCTCAAAGGCCGCCCGCGGATCGATCCGGCCACCCGAACCTTTCAGGCCTTGCGGATTGCAGTGAATGAAGAACTCAAGTGGCTCGAAGTGGCGCTTGAGCGGCTGCCCGGATATCTCGCCCCGGGAGGACGACTGGCCGTGATCAGCTTCCACTCGCTCGAAGATCGCCTCGTTAAAAATGGTTTCCGGGAAGATGCACGCCTCGAGGTGCTCACGCCCAAACCCCTGGTCGCTTCGGAGCAGGAAGTGGCTGAGAACCCGCGTTCCCGCAGCGCGAAGTTTCGTGTTGCAGCACGGCAGGCACGGCAATGATTTTTCCGTTACCGGCAAACGGAACCGTCTCCCGGTGGCCGCCCCGGGTAAAAGAAATCGTCTCCGGTGGACAGTCGGGGGTCGATCGCGGTGCGCTCGATGCGGCGCTCGCTGTGGGCTTGCCACACCGTGGTTGGTGCCCCCGTGGTCGCCGTGCGGAGGATGGTCCGATTCCCGCGCAGT
>CAUZBD010000296.1:0-4134 GCA_963577795.1 Planctomycetota bacterium
CCTGATTCAAAGCGGACGGCACGTCGTAGGCAGAAGGCCAACTGACAAAAGATGGGCATCCCACAAGCCGGGGGCCATTTTCTTTCAACGCGTGCGTCCTAGGCGATCGTGTTCGTGCCCCCCCCGTTTGCAGGTAAGGTTCCGAGCAAAAAGGGCCATTTACACCGGTCGTATGGAAGAAATGATTTTCCCGCCGTACTGAAGGCATAAACGTGGCCCGGCACTCTGGAGGCGGGCCAAGCCGCTGCCCTCTTTTGCCGATATCTAGAGGTGGTTCCTTCGCTGCTAACAAACGGTAATGCTGACAAACGGTACTGCGAGGATGAGAAGCGCGTATGCGACGCATCATAGTCTTCCTTCTCTGTTCGGTTTTATTCGCAACCGCAGGTTTCTTTCTCCTGCCTGCTGCGACTCGAGAATCGGTTGCACAATTTTTCGCAAACGTTTTTAGGGCAAACCGTGCACCGGATTCCGATGGCGGTTGGCCACTTTTAGCGATCGACAGCGGTGCGGTTGGCAGCCGTGTAACCGATGTCACCGCGACAGCTGGTAAGCAGCAGTATGGCCGTTTGGAGACTGTGCATGGGGAGCCTGCCCCTGCCCTTCCGCTGAAGCACGCTTTGAGTTTTCAAATGTCATTGCCACGCATTTTAGGAAACTGGCCTCAAGTCTCGACGGGCATTAAGGAGGATGGGTTATTCGGTTACCGAGTCCCCTTAGTCAGTGGTACGAGAGAAAGCGACATTACCGGTGCGTTGACTTATTTCTTTGGTTCTGACCAAGTTCTGTATCGAATTGAATTTAAAGGGGATACAGGAGACGCACGCAAACTTATTGCGCACCTGTCCAATGGATTTCAGATGCAGCGACAACGCTCGGCAGAGCAAGGGGTTTTTCTTTATCAGACTCCCGAAGAAGTTTCGGTGGTCGGCGAACTGAGGATTTGTCCTCGTACAATTATCCATAACGCACACCCCCATCAACGGTTTGAGGTATCGCTGCAATTGAGTCGCTTCTCTTCGGAGAACGTCGAACTCTAAAACGCCGCAGCGTGGACTGGCTCTTTTTCGCATTTGAGCTATCGTATCAAAGATGGAGAGCGGACAGGCGGTATCTTTGGAAGTACGGGTGGTACCCGCCTCACACATGGCTACCGTTGCGGGTGAATTTGAGAGTGAATGTGGTGAAGTCGGTTCGCAGAAGATCGATTATCTGCAGGCGTTCGAGGGAGAGCGATCGGTGGGTCTCTTGGGCCTGGAATGGTCCGCTGGTGGAAACGTCTGGCTCTGCGGGCCGAAGATCGATACGCAGGGACCGAAGGCTTCTCAGGTCGCTCGTGCGCTGCTGGCAGCGGCCAATCAACACATCGAGCAGCGGCACGTCAACTTGGCCCAGGTGATGCTGAATCCGGCACAGTTGATCGAGTCCGGTTGGTATACGGATTTTGGGTACGACAGGGTAATTACGTTGGAATTAAATGTTCGCACAATCTCTTCGGAGGAGACCGTGCATGAATTTTCTCCTCCTCAATCGGACTGTCGCTCGATTTTATATGCGACTGAGCACCACGTTCGCTTCTCAAAAACGCTGGCCGCCTCGTATGTCGGCTCCCAGGACTGTCTGGTTCTCAGGAGGCAGAGCGATCCGGAGACTGCTCTGGCGGACTATCGTGGCAGAGGTTTATTTGAACCTACGCTTTGGCGTCTGTTTCAGTCGGCCGACGAGGACTTCGGCTGCCTGTTACTGCGTCACCACGCTGACGATGCATCGCTTGAAATTGTCTATCTCGGCCTGGTTCCCCCTTTTCGGCGTCTGGGTTGGGGGCATTGGGCGACTTGCATCGCGATGGCGGAAGCAAAACGACTTGGTTGTCGGCAGCTAACGGTTGCCGTCGACACAGAGAATGCGGCAGCACGTCGCCTCTACGCCCATTGCGGATTTTGGTGTTTTGCCAAAAAAAGAGTACAAATCCGAACTTTTGACTCCCAGGCAATCGCCCCGTACCCCCCCTCCCCTACCCCCTAGGTGCGGTTCGAGGTTTGACCGAAAGTGCGATCGCGACATTTGCCTTTTACTGAACAAGTTATCCACCACGGCGCATGAAACAGAAATCAGAGTATCGTGTCTTCTCCGCGCGGTTGCCCCTCGCTTTCCCCTGTTTTCGAGCCACAGAAAAGAGGAACACAAAAAAAAATGAAAGTAGATTGTGGGCGGTTTGACAGGTGCCTTCCCTTGCGTAGAATCGCAGGGCCGTGTTGCAATGACGCTTTTTTCGCACACTGCACGAAGGGTTGCCGAGTGGCAAGGAGATTGCTGGAGAAACTTTGGGTTCCTTCTGAGGCAGGCTCCGTCGGTGACAGGCTCTATGTAGCGATAGGGTTATTTTAGCGGCTAACTTTGGATCGTAGCGCGCTTCTTTTGCGCTTGAAGGAGTGGTTCAGGACGTGACCACCTTGGGTAGGGAAATCGACGAACCGCTGCGCGATGCTCTGATAGAAGAGATCGGCAAAGAGCGGTATCAACTTTGGTTTGGAGCCAAAACGCGACTGTCTTATCACGCGAAAGTGCTGACTTGTAACGCAGCGAATGCTTTTTATCAGGACTGGTTAAGAGCCAATTTTCGCAGTGCACTCGAACGGGCAGCCGCCTCTGCTGTGGGTGAGGTTGTCACGATCCGATTTGCGGTAGATCCTCAACTGGTCTCCGAGGAGCCGATATCTACGAACTTGGAGGATACGGATCAGACGGTGGCTGGTAACGAGCCCGAAAAATCCCGTGGCCGACTGGCTGAGAAAGATGTTGATCGTCGAACTGTAAATACTCCATCCACAATGCCAGGGGCGTCTTCCACGTCTCGGCCTGAAGTGCGTTGCAAGCGGGCCTACTCGTCCTTTGAAGATTTTGTGGTCGGGCATGCCAATCGCGTTGCGCAGGCATCGTCCTGCATGGTGACAGAGAGTCCCGGATGTCTGACGCCACTTTTTTTACATGGCAGCACCGGGGTTGGAAAAACCCACCTGCTTGAAAGTATCTGGAGCAGCACGCTCAAGCGACAGCCGGCCGCTCGCGGACTCTTCTTAACCGCAGAACAGTTTACCAGTCTTTTTCTCGAAGCATTGCATCACAGTGGTCTGCCAAGTTTTCGCCGCAAGTATCGTAACCTTGAACTTCTTATTCTGGACGACATCCAGTTCTTTGGCGGCAAAAAAGCGACCCTGGGTGAGCTACTGCAAACGATCGAGACAATGCTTCGACGCGGGGGGCAGGTTGTACTGGCGGCAGATCAACCCCCGGCAGAATTACAGGGTTTTCCTGTGGAATTGATCTCTCGCTTTTCTGGCGGAATGGTTTGCAAGCTGCTGCCCCCCGATCTACAGATGCGGAAGGAAATTGTGCGGCGCTATGTCTCGAAGCGACAATGGACTTTGGCTGAAGATATTCAAGATTTGGTGGCAGGTCGTATGAGCGAGAGTCCCAGAGAGCTTTTTGGTGCGATCAATCGGTTGCAAGCAACCGAGTTGGCCATAGATAAACCGATTACCTTAGCGGATGCGGGAGAAGCGCTGGCAGATCTATTTCTCTATCGAGGCCGGACCATTCGCTTGATCGATATTGAGAAAGCGGTGTGCGATACTTTTGGTTTGGAACCAAAGAGTTTACGGTCGGCTCGCAAAATTAAGTCGATTGTTCATCCAAGAATGCTGGCGATGTGGCTCGCGCGTAAATACACCCGCAGAGGCCTCACTGAAATTGGTGAATATTTTGGCAATCGAAGTCACGCGACGGTAATTTCTGCTCAGAAGCGTGTGAGCGGCTGGATGGATCGTGGAGATATGGTGCAATTGGCCGATCACGCTTGTCCTATCGAAGATGCAATCCGTCGCGTCGAATCCCGGATGCGTGCCTGACATATTGTTGGCGGTAGTTTCTCTTTACAGTTGCCCACGAAGATTTCTTGCATTTCGCTTGATTTCTTTTTGCATCCGTTGGACGAACTGTTTATCAAGCATTTCCAGGTTGCCAAAGAACTTTTCAAAGTCTTCTATTTTTTGTTCTTCGGACTCTGCACGGCCTGGTTTTTTCCCCCCTAAAAATTTGAGGTAATCCACAAAAGATTCTTGCTGATAAGTGAGT
>CAUZBD010000297.1:0-4094 GCA_963577795.1 Planctomycetota bacterium
CTTGATCAACTGGCGGCCGATTTCTTCCGGACTTGCAGAGCGAGCCAGTTTGCTCTGCAAGGGCAAATAAGCCAACCGCTCCCCAGCGACCGCCCGGACCACCTCTCCTTGCTGGATGTCGATGGCTGGAACGATCTGCATCGGTGACTTCCTCAGGGGATCGATATGGGTTGGCGGAGGGCAACACTCTGCGACTGCTGATAAAGCGGCATGTAGCGGTAATAGACCTCCAGGGTCATTAGGGCCATACAGGTATTGTAGAGCCGACCACCGACTGCGCTGTGTTGGTGAGGATAATACCAACTTCCCGCCTCGTGGCCCGCACTTGCCTGCTCGGCAATCAGTCGCTCCCGCAGCTTCTCATTCCAAGCCGGCCAACTCGGTCCATTGAAGTGGTGTAGCACCATGGTCGCATAATAATTGAAATACATATCGGTTTCGGACGGACCAAGATCAGCCAAATAGTGGGATCCCTCAGCCAGTTTCGACCGGGAACGATGCCAACCGGTGAGCATTCTGGAGTAAAGCCCAATGGCGGTCGTCGCCATTCGAGGCTCTTGGTCCTGATAGCCGTAGAGCGCACCGGCAAGTCTCCCCTGCCGGGAAGAGACGGTATCAAGGAAGTGTGCGGCGCGATAGATCGTACTTTGCGGAACCTGTAGGCCCGCAAGCCTACCACTCTTGAGTGCCATCAACTGCCAACCGGTAACCGTCGTATCTCCCGGTTCTCCCGGTTCGTACCGCCAACCACCACCTTCGTGCTGCGCGGCAACGATAAAGTTGATTCCTGCTTGAGCAAATTTTTTCAATTCCGGATCCTGTGTCATGGCATACGCTTCACCAAACACAAGCGTCGCCAGGCCTTGTCCATAGAGATTTCCCGCGGGTGTACGAAAATCACCCCCGCGACTTTCAAGATGCATCTGCTTTGCCAGGTACAGAAGACCCTTGTGGATCACCTCTTGATGTTCACCTTCCCTGTGCGTTTGTCCCGCACCAAGAAACGGCAGCATCGCCAGAGCCGTCGCAGCGGTACTGCAAGTCTCGGTACCCGGATGGCGACAGTGACCACTGCAGGGACCTTGTGTATGATCGAATTGCATCCGGCCACTTTGCTCCTGATGCGCAGCGAGCCAGCGCAAACCGCGTGCCACTGCCTCTTCACTCTGCGTTGTTCCACCACGGGCTGCCAGCAATTGACCCTTCAAACCACCGCGACGGCCTTCTACGCCCCCACCGGTTGCTGCACCGATCGGCATCAGAATCTGATCGCTCGCCAAAAGTGAATTCGCTGTGGAATCTTTTTGGTTGGTGGTTGCTTTCTGAGGGGTCTCTTGCCAGTGAACCGCTGTCGTCGTTTGGATCGTGACGTGGACAGGTACTCCATATTCCGAGTCGTCGACCGATTCGCCTCCCATTTCGGTCGGGAGCAGCGAATCGCCAGACTCCGTAAGTTCATGATCCGTTTCACGGAGCACCACGACCAATTCTCTTTTCGCTTGATGTTCGCCCCAGGAGACTGAAAAACAAAATCCTAGTAGAAGGACCAAAATTAAGTGAATGAGAAAACTTACGACCCCACCGACCAAGCGTTCCTGAGCACGTGGTTCGCTCCACTGCGCAGTCGCTTGGATACTGCTCCGCAGATCGATTGCGGGCAAAGGCTCAGCAACAGTCGCATGCTGCGGCAAGTGGCTCGTCATGGGAAACTCGGTCCTGGAGGCCAACACGTAAGAGAACCCACGGCATGCGGGGGCCAGAGCCCACTTTCTCCGAAATTCCGCAGCTCAAGATCGCCGGCTCTTTTCCATTATAGCTCGCAAAAAGAGGGGGTGCCCGGGACAAAATGAGGTAAAAACGAGTGAAATACCCACACGCCGCCCAGGCGGGTGCACCGACGCTTCCACGGCCGCTCGCGCCACATCGCTCGGTGTGCCACTGGCGCGCTACGCCACTTACTCGATCGGAAAGTCGTCCTGCTCGACATTGTCTTGCTGATACACCGGTAGATAGCGGTAGTAGACTTCGAGCGTCATCGCGCACAAGCAAGTAATCATCAAACGCCCTCCAGTGTGGCCATGATTGCCGCCGTAGTACCAACTTCCCGCATCTGGTCCTTGTTTGACCTGGGAGTTGACGAGCATGGGACGCATCACGTTATTCCATTTTTTCCAAAGCGGGCCTTTGGGGCCGTCATTCTGGTACATCACCATCGTCGCGTGGTAGTTGTAGTAGACGTTGTCGCGGCCCGGACCTTGCGATGCAATCCACTCCACCCCTTTCCTTTGGCCAGGGTCATCTTTTTTGGTGCCCAGATAGTTGCGACAGAGTAAACCCAGCGCCGTCATCGCTGCATCGCCATTGACAACGTGTTCGCGGGCGGTTGCATCACGATAACCGTAGCGCGAAAATCCGCCGTATTCCGATGGATCAAAGCCCACGCTGTCGAGCCACTTGTTGGCGATGCTCTTCACATGCCCCGGGACCGTGAGATAAGAGAGAATACCACTCTTCATGGCCATAATCTGCCAGCAAACGACCGAGGTATCGCCACCCTGCTTGGGCTCGTAAAGCCAGCCACCCGACTTCGGATCCTGGGCCGCTGCAATGTAATTCAATGCTTTCTGTGCCGGGAGCTTCAGTTTTTGATCCTGGGTCATGCCGTACGCCTCGGCCAGCGCACAAGCGGCAATCCCGTGCGAGTACATGTGGTAGTGCCAATAGCCATTCGGTTCATAAAGTCGACCCGACTGCGGATCCATATTGCCGACCAGATAAGCAAGACCCTTCCGCACGACATATTCATATTTGTTGTTTTTAGCCGGAAGATGCGTGTAACCGGCTGCTAGAAATGGAAGTAGAGCCATTCCTGTCGCGCCCATCTTCGGACTGGGTCCCTGGACGGGTACATCACCCGGATTGGCAAAACCACTGCACTTATCGCCTGCTGTATGATTAAAACTCCAACTGCCATCACGATTCTGATGGTTCGCCAGCCAGCGGAGAGCGGCTTCGACTGCAGACTCCGATCCCTTGTTGCCACCCCCGCGGCGGGCGCCAGACGCACGACCACCGGTTGTGCGGCTACCTAAACCACTCGCTGCTGCACCACCCATATCGGCGGCCACATCCCCCGAAAAAGCCGACTCGGTCGCAAAGTCTGAAAACTCCACCGCGGCCGCTGCAAGACTTACGTCGTCTTGTTGGGTATTGATCGTGAACTCGGGTGCTTCGACTTGCGTGTCGACCGGAGCAGTCACCTCCTCAATTTCTTCCTCCGTCTCCGATTCCTCTTCCTCCAACTCCTCATTGAGTGGGTCATCCGTCTCCTCTTCGAGTTCTTCTTCTTCGGTGACATCCGGGTCGCCAATCACCAGTTCCCGGATTTCATCCTGCTTTTCAATGCCGAGCCCGATCAGACCCAACACAATCAACAGGACCATGTGCACCACCATACTGATCAGCCAACTGGGGCTCTGTCGCATCCAGATACCAAAGCTACTCTCCTCACCCGGCTCACCTTCATCTTCCTCATCTGGCTCCGTCTCTGCGGCAGCGGTCGCCTTGGCCCTGAGGGATTCTTGCTTTGCGGCCTGCTGCCGCGCGCCTCTTCGTGGGGGAGTGCCCATAATGGAGGTTACTTTCTTGCTCTGAGGCTTTTTTTGGGGAGGGGAATCTTTTGCCAAATCGGCACCCTTGGACACCATGCATTATAAAAAAACGGACCCCAAATGACAAATCAGCCCTGGCAGCCCGCGGGAACCTACCCGAATATGGGTCTCTGCCACGATTTTTGTGCTTCTCAGACGTCACACTAGGCACTGGCCTTGGTGGACCTTGAAGCGATACAATGCTCCGAGAGTGTGTGTCGCCTACGGTAAGCCGAAGTTGTACACCGCACCTTTTATCGGTTCTGAATCTCAGTAAAAGCAAAGACAATGGCTAGGAAAAAACTTGAAACCCTCTTTCTCGTCTGTGAGGAAACCGGGGATCATAACTACACAATCCGTAGAAAATCGGGTGGAGAAAAACTTCGGCTTAAGAAGTACAGCCCGCGGTTACGGAAGCACACGCTGCACGTAGAGAAGAAAAAA
>CAUZBD010000298.1:0-4076 GCA_963577795.1 Planctomycetota bacterium
CTCCGCGTTAAATCCGCAATCCGGGGCGGATGAGGTTATGAGAATTCTCCATGTGATGACGACGTGAGCGAGTGTCCGCTAACCTGAAGCGTCAGGGAAGGGCGACAGTGTCTACGCCACAGAGCAGGCTATTTGAGGCGAAACCGTGCGATGACGGCATTGTGATCGGAACCGGTCTGCGCGGGGCTGCCTGGGAGGATGTCGTAGGACCCCTTTTCATACCGCTTGGCCATTGCTGGCGATGCAAAAATAAAATCGATCATCGATCGATAAGGCTCCTTGTTGTAAGTAACCCGGTCGTCCTTGGGGACATCGGCATAAAAAGAAGTCATTTCTGTTTTGCCCGTTCCCAGAATGGTTTGCAGTGGGGCACTGTCAATGGTGTCGTTAAAGTCACCGCAAAGCAGCATTTGTGCCTGAGGGTCGGTGGCAAAAAGATCATCGAGAACACCTCTCACTGCCTGGGCCTCTCCCGTGCGAATCGCATCGGACTTCTTTCCCCCAAACTGGCTCTTAAAGTGAACTGCCAACACGTGAATGGGCAACCCCTGTTCAGGTTCTAAGCGAGCATGCAATAAGTCTCGACTGAAAGACATTTCTTTCCCGTTGGTATCAGGGAATCGCAAATGCCGATAGCTGGTGACGGGGCCTACCGGAACGCGGGAGAGCATTGCCACGTCGATTCCGCGCCGATCATTTCCTTCGGTGAGTACCACATGCTGATACCCAAGATCAGCGAGCAGTGCCCGGTTAAAAATTTCCAGACAGCCCCGGTTTTCAACCTCTTGAAGAACAAGCACGTCGGCATCAATCTGGTGGATACTTTGTGCCAGTAGATCTAAATCTTTCCGTAATTTCGTCGCGGTTTTCTCATCGACATGATAGGGATCGTCCTTGTCGTCAAACAGGTTCAAGACGTTGAGGGAAGCAACCGTGAGTGTATCGCCTATCGGTCGGACAACCGGAGGACCGGCAGTTGCCAGTTTCGAAAGGGCAGAGTCATCAGGAAGCACTTCGATGGATTGGGGGCCGAGAATCCGAATATTGGGATTGCCGCGATATTTGTAGAGCATCCCCCGAACTTTGACTTTTTTGCCTTTGTAGAGTGTTTCGGGCGACTTTGGAAACTGATCAACGAGATGATGGTCAATAAACCCGGTCAGATCAGACCGCTGCCTACCGAAATTTAGAAATTGGTGGCCCCCGCTGCTTTTTCCGGTATTTGCAACTTGCCCGACGAGGAAGACTTCTTCACCAATGTGATGCGGAGCATCTTCCCATTCGATGGTGGGGAGCAATTCTGTGGAATCAATGACCGCCGAAGGTTTTGCTTCGGAGTGCGGCTTATCTTTCGCTGTAGTATCCTTCGCTGCAGTATCCTTCGCTGCAGTATCGACCGGATTCGATCGTGGAGAATCACAACCGGTTACTATCGAAAGGCCAATTACAAGCAGAAACAAAAATGCACGATTCATGAATTTCTTTCCAATAGCCACAAATTTTCGCCTCGGTGCGACCAATAGCTACGTTTTGATAGGTTTTCGCGTTTTCTATTTTCCACCGATCAAGCCTGGCCTTTAGGGAGCGATGAGCAAACGACTCGGAGTTTCCAGATATCCCTTCACATCATTGAGAAAACGCGCCGCCGCAGCGCCATCGACCAACCGATGGTCGTAGGAGAGGCTCAGGGGCATCATAAGACGAATCTTTACCTCACCATCTTTAACAATAGGCATTTCTCGCGATCGACCTACCAGGAGAATTGCAACTTCTGGCACATTGATGATCGGGGTGGAATAGGTACCCCCGATTGCTCCTAAATTACTGATCGTAAAGGTCCCTCCCCGCATGTCATCCATTCCCAACTTGCCAGCTCTCGATTTTTCTGCAAAGTGTGCAATTTCTCGAGCGACCTGCGGAATGCCCAAGGCGTCAGCGTTCCGTATGACGGGTACGACAAGTCCGCGCTCAGTGTCCACCGCCACCCCAACGTTCACGTATTGTTTATAGATAATTTCACTTGCATCCGGGTCGAGCGAGGCATTGATTGTCGGGTGGTAGCGCAGTGCTTGAGCAACACTTCGTACCACAAATGGCATACTGGTTAATTTAATCCCCGCCGCCGTATAATCTTTTTTACTCGACTGCCGTATTTGCTCGAGTTCTGTAATGTCAGCATCATCAAAATTAGTCACATGGGCAGCTGTTGCCTTGGAGTGCACCATGTTTTTTGCAATGATGGCACGAATCTTTGGAATTGCACTTCTGAGAATCGGTCCCCAATTGTCTTCGCTTGCCTCCCCCTCCGGGCGAGCGGTACCCGAGCGATTTTCCGTTGTGGCTCGTGCCGTATTGCCAGTGGGTGTCGGTCCGACTGCAACACGGACCGCTCCTCGGATGTCTTCTTGGGTGATTCGACCATCGGGACCCGTGCCTCGAACGAGACCAAGGTCAACTCCCAACTCTCGTGCGTAGCGGCGGATGGCCGGACTGGCTGCCGATTGGTGTGCCACGTCGGCTGGTGCCTGGTCAGACTGCGGAAGCGGCTGATTGGGACTCCGCCTTGGCATCGACGCTGGAGGGTTGTCCAAAGCGTCTTCGCCGCTGGTATTTGGGGCAGCCACCGCTGTCTCGGTGGGCGATTTCTCGGTTACCTCAGGGGGCGGTGGCTCGTTCTGCGGCAAACTCTCGCGGGCGTCTTCTTGACTCTCTACCGTTTCCTCAGCTTTGGCAGCTTCGGCAGCTTGCGGACCGTCCCCTGTTTCCAGAGTGATGAGCGCTGCTCCAATCGCGACGGTCTCGCCCACTTGAACATGCACCGTCGCGACCCGACCGGCTTGGGTTGAGGGAATTTCTGCGACCGCTTTTTCGGTCTCTAGTTCAACGATCCCCTGCTCTGCTTCAACGACGTCACCCACCGCAACGAGTACGTTGAGTACATCTCCAGAGTCGAGTCCATCACCCAGATCAGGAACTTTCACTTCGATAGACATAAATAGTTTAACGCAGGATTTTATTGGCTTCGTAACGTGTTCGTTCGCTTTTCATTATAACCCGTATCGATCAGGCAAAATACGGATCAATCTTGTCGCGATCATACTCGAAGCTCTTGATGGCCTCCTCGACGGTTTTGCGAGGTACTTTGCCGAGAAGCGATAACTTATAGAGAGTTGCAATCACAATACTTTCAGCGTCCACCTCAAAATGCCTGCGGAGTGCTTCCCGCGTTTCACTTCTTCCCATTCCATCGGTTCCCAGCGTGTAGAGCCCACCTGGAATCCAGGGGCTGATTTGTTCGCTCACGGCGCGGACATAATCGGAGGAGGATATGAAGGGCCCTTCGATATCGGCAACGAGGTTTTCCAAATAACTCGTTTTGGTTTTCTTTGTTGGATGCAGTCGATTAAATCGCGCCGTCGCTTGTGCATCACGGGCCAATTCCGTGTAACTTGTGACACTCCAAACGGTACTGGAAATACCAAATTTTTCGGCGAGCAACTCCTGCGCGGTAAGACTACTATTAAGAATAGCACCGCTACCGAGCAGTTGAACATGATGCTCAGCGCCATCAATAACCTCTGTTTTTAATTTGTACATGCCACGGATAATGCCCTCGGTAACTCGAGAGGGGTCTTCCATGGCAGGCATCACGTAATTGTCGTTTTCACATGTGATGTAATAGATTGTATCCTCGTTGTCCTGATACATCTTCTTCATGCCATCCATGACGATCACCGCAATTTCATATGCGTATGCAGGATCGTAAGACCGCACAGTCGGAAATGCGATCGCATTTAACAAGCTATGGCCATCCTGATGTTGAAGTCCTTCACCATTCAGAGTGGTTCGACCTGCAGTTCCCCCGATCATAAAACCGCGCGTTCGAGCATCCGCGGCACACCAGATGAGATCGCCAATCCGTTGAAATCCAAACATGGAATAATAAATAAAGAACGGAATCATCGGCTCACCGTGGGAGGAATAAGAGGTTCCCGCGGCAATAAAGGAAGCCATACTCCCTGCCTCAGTAATTCCCTCTTCAAGGATTTGTCCATCCTTTGCTTCTTTGTAGTAAA
>CAUZBD010000299.1:0-4061 GCA_963577795.1 Planctomycetota bacterium
TTTTTATCGGATCTGAGCCAAACGCGGCGTCGGCCGTTTCCCGTTGGATTGCAAGCTGAGGCACAAATAGTCATTACCGAGAGGAGACGCCCTGCCCGAAGCATGGACAAATATTGCCATAACTGCAAAAAGTCTCTTTCGACACTTGCACATAAAGTTCCTAGGAATTTACAATCAGGCTTTCTAAGATTTCTCGTCGCGATACCCTCGAATTGGATATAAAAAATGATGACCGAAAATTCTCTCGCTCAGCGGTTAGCCTTGAGTCTCATTCCACTGCTGCTCCTAAGTTCTGCCCATGCTGAAGATGAAAAAAAGAAGGAATCAAAAAAACCCGAAACAGTGACGATTAAAACAGAACCTCTCAAGGTTAAGATAAAGCTGAAGGGATTTTTTGAAGCGGTTGAAACGAGTGAAATTTCGATTCGCCCCGAAGTCTGGAGCGGCATGTCGATTACGGAGACGGCAGCACACGGCGATCAAGTAGCGGCTGACGATCTTCTAGTGGATATTGATAAACGCAAGATTGATGTAGCGATCGAGGATCTCGAGTTGCAAATTGTGAGCGCAAAACTTGCCCTTGCTCAGACAGAAGCAAGCCTGGAAACGCTCCGAAAATCAGTTCCTCAAGATTTGGAATCAGCAAGGCGAGCGGCTGAGGAAGCTGAGGAAAATATGCAACGCTATCTAGAGATTGATCGCCCCGAAACGATTAAGGATATCGAGCAGCAAGTAGAAGGTGCTCGCCATGGTTTGCTTTATCAGCAGGAAGAGCTCGATCAACTGGAGAAAATGTATAAAGCAGATGATCTGACTGAGGAAACAGAAGAGATTATTCTGACCCGTGCCCGACATGGCGTGAAGGCTGCAAAGTATCGACTCGAAAAAGCGATTTCCGGCCAAGATCACGCAATGAATGTGCTCGTGCCACGCCAGACGATTGATCTGCGCGAATCGGAACAGGCTGCAGCCTTGGCATTTGAGCGGGTAGAGACCACGTTACCTGCTGGAATCAGAGAAAAGGAAATCGCCTACCAGAAACAACAGGTCGAACTCGAAAAAACTGAAAAGAAGCTGGCGCGAATGAAGGACGACCGCAAGTTGATGACGGTTCGTGCGCCGCATGCGGGCACGGTTTATTATGGTCAGGCGGTACGCGGACAGTGGGCGGATGCAACGGTGAAGGCCAAGACACTCGTTCCAGGAGCTAGTGTACAGCCGGGTTCGGTTTTGATGACCGTCGTTCGCAATGAGGATCTTTTTGTTCACGCTACGGCCGAAGAGAAGCAGCTTGCCGACCTTCATCCCGGGGATCCCGTTGCGGTGACACCGGCGACAATTCCTGGGGAAAAGTTAGCGGGAAGTTTAAAAAGTATTTCAGCAATTCCTGTTTCTCCCGGTAAATTTGACGTACAGATTGACGTGGAATTGGATGAACAGGCAAATCGGCTTGTGGCAGGAATGGGCTGCTCGGCAGTGATTGAGGTCTACCGGCATCCGAGTGCTATCCTGGTGCCCAAGGCAGCCGTTGCTGAGGAAGGGGATGCGGAGGAAGAGTACGTCTACCTAGTGGATGGCAAAGACAAAAAGAAGCAACGTGTACGCGTGGGTCGTTCTGTGGGTGATCGCTTAGAAATTTTAAGAGGATTGAATCCGGGTGACAAAATTCGTGCTAAAAACCCTGACTGAGTCGGATATCCCTGTTGGCCGACTGCTGTTGCTTTTCCTTTTCCTGCTCGGGCAACCTCTGCTGGGGTCGCCTCGTGGTCGGGCAGCGGAAGCCGATGGGCCAATTGCCCCGCTCGATTCCTACCGTCCACCTCAGCATATCGAGATTCCACGCCCGGCACCTGTGGAGTATCCTGGTGCAGAGCGACTGGAGGCGAGTATCCAGCATGGAGTCGACTATCTGTGCAATAAACAGAATAAGAACGGCTCATGGGGAGCCCCCCGTCGAACCAAGGCGCTCGATATTTATGCTCCTGTTCCTGGCGCCCATCATGGATTTCGTGCTGCGGTCACCTGCATGGCGGTCACGGCGCTGATCCAGTCTGGTGACCAACGACCGAAGGTACAGCAGGCAATCGATCGTGGTGAAGCTTGGATTCTCAAGGAACTACCGAAAGTACGCAGGGCGAATGCGACCGCGCTGTACAATATTTGGGCACACGCTTACAGCCTGCAAACACTGATGCTTTTGCAGGAGCGGGCGGGTGGCGACGAGGAAAAATATAAAAAACTCGCCCAATATGTACGCGATCAGATTGAACTGCTCACGCGGTATGAGTCTGTCAACGGAGGATGGGGGTATTATGATTTTACCGTAGGTGCCAAGCGGCCATCGAGTATCGTTACGAGTTTTAGTGCCGCAACCTGCGTGATCGAATTGCAGCGGGCGCGTAAGGCAGGCTTCGAGGTTCCCGCTGCGGTCACCGATAAGGCAGTCGTCTCCATCAAGCGGCAGCGAAAACCAGATTTCAGCTATCTCTACGGGGCGCATCACTGGTTCAAGCCCATGTATTTGATCAATCGTCCGGGTGGCAGTTTGGGTCGGAGTCAAGTATGTAATTTAGCTCTGCGGCGCGATGGCGATCAGGGAGTAACCGATCAAGTCTTTATTGACTGGCTTGATCGACTCTTTGCCCGTAAACTCTGGCTGGATCTGGCCCGTAAGCGACCGATTCCCCATGAATCCTACTTTGCGGTGGCTGGTTACTTCGTCTATTACGCCTATTACTACGGTTCGGGCTGCATGCTGGAACTGCCAGAGGAACAGCAGGCGTTTTATAAAGCGCAATTTGCGCATCTACTGCTGGGTTTGCAGGAGAGTGACGGGTGCTGGTGGGACTTCCCGCTGTACGATTATCACCAGTCCTATGGCACTGCGTTTGCAATTATGACTCTCGTACGGTGTCGCTAGTACGCTGCCGGTACCCAAGTCTTAATCACGCAGGATCCGACAAAGGGCAGCGTGTGCAGCGTGGTAGCCGCACATCCCGTGAACGCCTCCACCGGGAGGGGTCGATGCAGAGCAGATATAAATGCGTCGATTCGGGGTGGTATAGGGCGAGCGACGCAACGCGGGGCGGGCCATTAACTGTTTGAAATCCATGACACCTCCCGTGATATCTCCCCCCACATAATTGGCGTTGTAGGCTTCCAACGCAGCGGGCGAAAAAATGTGCCTTTCCAGAATCAGATCGCGGAATCCGGGGGCAAAACGTTCAATCTGTGCTTCGATCCGCTCAGTCATATTCTCGGCACAAGCATGCGGCACATGGCAGTAAGCCCAACCGGTTTGCTTTCCGTTGGGTGCGCGTGTTGGATCAAACAGACTTTGCTGCGCAAGGAGTACGAAGGGTCGCTCGGGTATCTGGCCCGACCAAATGGCCGATTCCGCCGCTGCAATTTCTTCCCACCGGCCACCGACATGCACGGTTCCCGCCCGTGTGGCTCTACTATTTGTCCACGGAATAGGACCAGCGAGTGCCCAGTCAATCTTAAAAACTCCCGGTCCGTGGCGGAAACGTTCGAGGTGTTTTCGGTATCTCGAAGGAAGTTGTTCACCGGCGATCCGACTCACAGCCCTCGGTGCAAGATCGAACAGAACTGCCGCGGAGGGAGGTAGGTCAGAGAATGTGAAGACTGGTGAGTTCGTGACTACCTCGCCTCCAAGGCTTTCAAAGAGTGCGCGCATTGCTGCGGCAATCGATTGCGAGCCACCTCGGGGGAGTGGCCATCCACTGGCGTGTGCGGTGATACAGAAGAGCAAACCGACCGCACCGGTGAGACGGCTTTCGAGGGGCCTGACACTGTGGGCTGCCATTCCTGCAAACATCCCGCGGATCGCGGCAGTACGGAAAGATTTCTGGGCAATCGATTCTGCGGAAGCGAAGCCTTTGATTGCGAAACGTCCTGCAACGCGCAGGTGGCGTAATGGTTGTGGCGGGTTGAGAAGTTGGGGGAGTAAGATGTCGGCACGATGAACAAAAGGTTCGATCAGCCGTCGGTATGGCTGGGCATCTTCACCGAACGCTGCAATAGTCTTCTGGAGGTCGCGT
>CAUZBD010000300.1:0-4044 GCA_963577795.1 Planctomycetota bacterium
CTGTTCGGTCGAGAGATTGGTCAGTAGCAGCGACCCGGCAATCACCGGAAAGGTGAGGCTGCGGCCAGCGAGAAAGTAACCTTTACTCGACTGGTGGTCGTCGCGACGCGTGACGAAATAAGTGATCACAGCCACAAGGAGCGTGAAGAAAAGAAAGGAAACCAGTGTCATGGTCGGTCCTCGATACGGGCCAGAGGGAATATGCCAGTAGGAATTCGAATTGAGCCAGATTGTAGCGAAAGAGACCCCGCGTTTCGAGTCGCTCCGCGTATCGGCATCCAACGCACTTGGCCAAGGCGGGAAAGCAGCAAAAGAAACACCTAAAAAAAGGCGGCCGGGTTCATTTTTCCCGACCGCCTCTCGGTTTACACGTTATTTTGGCCACTCAGAGCCAAGGAGCGAAAGCTTATTGGCGTCGACGACGCAGGGCCAACAGCCCGAGGCCACCCAAACCAAGCAGCAGTACGCCTGCCGGCTCGGGAACGGCACCGCCACCACCGCCACCACCGGCCTGTTCACCCAGTGCAAACGCACCGACCGACAGGTCATTTCCACGATTTTGACCACCCGGGCTGGCGCCTTGGGTACCAAGCGAGAGAAACTGGATTTCGATCACGCCTGCAACGGGAACAATCCCGGTGAATGCGACAATGTCATCGGCCCACACGCTGGTCATCCCCGCGCTGTAACCGGCTGCGGTCGTCGTCGCGACACTTTCATTGGCCCAACTCGAGCCGATTTCGACGTGGTACTGCATGTCACCCAGGTCGGTTCTTGAGCTACTCGCCTCAGCCACAAAGTCGTATGTCTTGCTGTCATCCAAACCGGCAAACGTCAGCGAGCTGCCCCGACCGGCGACGAAACTGGGGTTATGCTGCTCTGATCGTGCATGTCCATAACCTGATCCTGCGAAAGCACCAAGCGTGTCGCCAAAGACTACGTCTCGGTGACCCGAGGAAGCTTGGCTCGAGGTGCTGGCCCACATGTTGTTACTACTCTGCGGGTTTACCAGATCCCAGGTCAAGGTGGCCACGGCGGCACCCGTGTCGTAGTTTACCATCGCGCCAGACTTGTTACCGGAGGTGTAGCTATTCTCGCTCCAGAGCCAGCAACCGGTTCCCGACCCGCCGCCGTAATCGGTGTCGATTCCAAAGTCTGTTACGTAATGGCCACCCTGGCTCAACGCCATGTCGTACGAACTGCCACCCATGAGGGACCCTGAGGTCACGTCATTGTACGAAGTCCAGCCGTAGGGGTTGCCGGTAAACGCCGACAAATCAGCAACGGCGGGAGTCGCCGCTAAGCAGACGACCAATGAGGCAACCAAAGCCATGTTTATTCTGTTGATCATTAGTACTTCATGCTCCAAAACATGTTAACTAAAAACGTCGTCCACGGGCAGCAAACGCAATCTACCGCGTACAGGAAGAAGGGCCCGGAAAGAAACACTGACCCGTTCTCATACACCCGGTCAGCCCAAAGAAAGCACGAACACTCGACATCCGTGCAGCCCCTGCACCAAGCTCGATTCTAAGCGGATTTGGACCACTGTCAAACGATTTGTAGATTAAAAAAAGAGGAGGCCCGCTTAGCGAGCGTCCGCACCAACCGAACTTCCGAGCTACCAAGCAGTTACTTATCCTGTGCTGAGGGTAACCCCCAGTTGTCAACACAACAAGATATCGGTCAGTCTGCATATGTTTTACGCAGTTGCTCGACAAACCGTCGCCGCTCCGCGTCCAGCTCTCCGCGTCGACGCAGCGTTTCGGGCAGTTCGTAGGGACGTACATACCGGCTCCACTCGGTCAGTTCTTCTGGCGTCTCATTGTCTGGATCTCGAAACTGCCGACAGGCATCGCACTCGATCGGCGGCTCTTCTTCGTTGGGCTTCTCCGCAACGAGAAAGAAAACATAATACGGCCGACCATGCTTTTTTTCACCCGGGCAATCGGGGTGAATGCATTCGATCGACCGCCAGCATCGCTCACCCGTCTCTTCGTCCACCACAAAGTAGTGGACATTCCCGGGGGCAATCACTTCCTGGCTGGTGTCCTCGCCAATAAAGAGTGCATTGAGCGTGTGTTGTTCACGATCGATTGCAGCACGGTCGCGAGGCGGAGGCGGGGCGATCGGTGCACTCGGCGCGACATCGTAAAAATCGGTCGCACGAACAATCGCGTGGGTATGATCTGCATCAGCCGCTTCGGCCGTGTTGCGCTGCTTGAGCATCCCGAGCGGGACATAACCCACTTCGCCCTCGGCAGTCTGGATCTTGCCAAACCCTGCCTCTTCCCCAATCAACTGAACCTCCGTACCCGGTTGTAGCAATCCGGTCGATGTGGGCGAACCACACCCGCTCGACAAAAAGACCGCGGCCACGACAGCCCAGCCAAAGCAACGTAAGCATCGATTCATTGCTGTCTCATCAAAAATAGTTAGGGCCCCGAACAGCAGGTCTCCACCGGAAAATCATGAACGCTGCCATCGGCTGCGCCCGTGATTTGCCCCGACCAGAGAATCTGATAATTCGAATCGCGGGCATAGATGAAGGCTCCTTCGAGATCGGATCCAGCGGTACTCGGCGCGGTGATCCGAATGCGATCGATATCCTGTTCGGAGCCAAGATCTAGTTTCCACCACAATCCCCCCCGTTGGATATGGCCGTGGTCAGTCAGCGATTCGGTCGACGGATCCCCATCGATCGCATTCTCCGGACCACCATCGGCGGTGGCCGTCTGCTGCGATTTATCGCCCTGGATCGCCGTTCCTCCACCAGCAACATTGCCGCCTCCGGCAAACACCTCAACCTCCGCGAGCCGCATCTGTTGATGTTCATAATCCGAATTGTGATTAAAAATCTGAATATGCTGCACGCAGCGGGGCGAACCACTTTGACTTTCGTGGGTCCTGAAGACTTGCGCAGGGATCTGGTGCATTTCGGGATTCTCTGGCGTCGACCACGCCAGTTGGAACCAGACCGGTCAGCAATGGACACCGTGACGGATACGAATGCAGTACCACTCGCCAGCTTGCCAATGGAACGTTTGCCCGACAGCCACTGGCGAACAGGTATCGCATTGGTAGTAGTGATCGAGCCGATCGTGGATCGTTACGTTATCGATCATCACCTGCGTCCCGTCGTCGTACTTCATATAGAACTGGTAGCTTCCGCTGGCCGGTGCCTGAATTTCTCCTGACCACTGGGCGCACCAGACATTCGGCCCCACGCCATCGGGGCGGTAGGGCGGATAGTCGCTGCCGAAGAATCCTGGATTGTAAGCATCGACAATATCATTGCCTGCGCCATCGATCCCGGGCGGAAAATTGAGCGTATTGTCGATTCGACTGGCCACCGGGGCCGACTCATAGTCGTTGTCGAGCGGGTTGTTGTTCCAAAATTCTGCATACAGACCACAGACAAACCCGTTTTCCACCACATCGCCGCAGGCGGTCACCTGATCTTCCTCTTCCGGCGGATCGGTTTCCTCGGTTCCATCTCCTGTGTCTTCGCCACCGCCACCCGTATTTTCACCTCCTCCTCCGGTGTCCTCTCCACCGGTATCCTCTCCGCCGGTGTCTTCATCATCATCTCCGTCGTCACCACTAGCGGCACCGGGAGGGATATAATCAGGATGGTCTTCATCACACAGATTACCGATTCCATCCTCGTCGTCGTCATCCGGACCGCAATCGAAGCCTGGTGGATAGCCTGGTGGAATAACTGGTGGATTGCCTGTGCCTGAGCCACTGCCCCCACTGGGATCGCTGCTCGAAATGCCGTCCGTGCAACCGTCAGTCGGGTCCGTAAAGGACGCTGACAACTCTGTGCCATCGGTAATCAGTTCGGTGCCTTCGCCGTAATCGCGGGTCGGTAGCCAGCGATCCTTCCACACGCAGACCAATTTATCCTCGTCGTTGACCGGGCTGAAAGACGCATTGAGGTTGTTTGGGTCGTAGAGATCCATCGACTCGGTGTGGCCATCGTAAAAGACCACATTGGCCTTGCCGAAGTGAACCAAAGCGTCTGGATCTGCGCGATCCCTG
>CAUZBD010000301.1:0-4041 GCA_963577795.1 Planctomycetota bacterium
GATCTGGTGAGTCGGGGACTGATGGGCATCACGATCATGTGCGCCAAATGCCACGACCATAAATTTGACCCACTTTCGATGCGCGACTTTTATGCGCTGTATGGCATTTTTGAAAATGCTGCCGAGCCGCTCGCGATCGATCTGCCCGAGATTGGCCTACCCAGCGGCACCGACCCGGAGAAAGAGCAGCGATTCGAGCCACTGCTGAACGCAGAACTCGATCCGCTACGGCGCGAACTTGCAGAACTTCGCAGCACGCTCATCGTCGAGGAACTTCAGCAAAAAGCCGAACATTATCTGGCACTTGTGGCAGCGGCCGAGATGGGGACGGACTTCGGGAAGGTCGATCTTGGCGACAATGATCGCTTGAGCCTTCGCGGTATCGAAATCTGGCAGCAGTTGCTCCAACAAAATGCAACCCTTGCGCGTTTCTGGGAAGCACTCCTTGCTATCGATGAGGAGGAGGGTGAGGCCTATGCGCATGAAGTGGCACGCGTCATGGCGGGGGACAAGGGGGGCAATCGACTTCTGTGTGAAAAGCTTTCGAGTGAAAATCCCCAATCAGCTAGCGCTGCGGTACGAGTGATCGGCCGGGTGCTCGGCAGTGTCTACGAGCGCTGGGAAAAATTACAGAAACTCGATCCGGGCGACCAGGGTTTTGCAGACCCGGCGGCAGAAGAAATCCGCCAATTGCTGCTGCTGTTGGCCGAAGCGGGTGAGGCTCAGAGCGTTGAAGAACAAGGGCAATGGTTTTTGGGCCGCGAGCCCGATCCACTGCTTAAAAAAAGTCGCGAAATCGAATCGGTGCTGGTGAAGTATCGCGATCTGGTGCCGCGGCGAGCGATGGCCGTGGTAGAGAATCCACTCGCCCGCGACACCGCCATCCATATTCGCGGCAATCCAAAAAAATTGGGTCCGGTCGTACCGCGTGGATTTTACGATCTTTTTGCCGAGGCCTGTGAGGCGACAGTGGTAAAAGAGGGAAGTGGCCGCGCGGAACTGGCCCGGTGGATCACGCACGCAGGCAATCCACTCACTGCGCGGGTGATTGCCAATCGCATCTGGGGTTGGCACTTTGGCCAGCACCTGGTCGAAACGCCGAGTGATTTTGGCACGCGCTCTGCCGCACCGACGCATCCACAGCTGCTCGACTATTTAGCTGCAACACTGCGCGATGGGGGTTGGTCGCTCAAAGACCTGCACCGCCAAATCATGCTCTCGACCACCTACCGGCAGCAGAGCCTTGCGCGTCAGGAGGCGATGGCCATCGACCCGGACAATCAATGCTACTGGCGGAAGAATCGCCGCCGGTTGGAATTCGAACCGATGCGCGATGCCATGCTGGCCGTGACTGGCGAGCTCGATACCGCTTTGGCTGGGCCACCGGTCGATGACATCGATTCTCCCAGGCGGAGCATCTATTTGCTGCACGATCGCCGAAGTATGGCACCGGTGCTACCCACCTTCGATGTGCCGGCAGCAAATGCTACGCTGCCCAAGAGGAGCGAAACGACAGTGCCGCAGCAGGCACTCTATTTAATGAACAATGGTTTTGTGACGCGGCGGGCCGCCCAACTTTCTAGGCACACAAGCTCTGTACATTCCGACGCACAGACGGATAAACGGATTACTGCGCTGTATCGGCGAATCTACGGTCGTGATCCCTCTGCAGACGAACTTAAAGATGCCGAAGCATTTATTGCCGAGGCAGCGTCCGCATTCTTTTCCCGCCCGCAGTCTGCCCGGGAGATTCCGCCAGAGGATGCATGTTGGAGTTACGGCACCGGCCGCTTTGACACAGATCAGCAGACGGTGCATGATTTTCAACCGCTTCCCTATTTCGATGGGCGTCGCTGGTGGCAGCGTGCATCGCATTCCTGGCAGGATGCCGATCTTGGTGCAGGTGGTGGCCGACCCGGGCAGCAGACGGCGGTGATCCGGCGCTGGCAGGCACCACCCGGTGCGGTCGGTGCGCGGTATCTTTTGCGGGGCAACTTCAAGGGTGGACCGCATTTCGGTGATGGAGTGGATATCCATGTGGTCTCGAGTCGTCAAGGATTGCTCAAGAGTTTTCCGCGTGATACGGCCGAATCGATGGATATCCACCTAGAAAACCTTAAAATTGAGCCGGGAGACTCCATTGATCTGGTGGTGACTCCACGCGGGGAAAATGCCTTTGATGATTTTTCCTGGTCGCTTAGAATTGTAGAGGTAGGAATCAATGCCGCCGGAACGCCGTTTGCCGTCAACCAATGGCGGAGCGAAGATGCGTTCCATCGTTCGGTTCCGTTTTGGGAGGGGGGCATGGATCCCTGGGAACAGTTGGCCCAGGTTCTGCTGATAAGTAACGCATTTATGTTTGTGGACTAACGTTATGTTTCCAGAATCCTTCTCTGCCATCTCGCGCCGTGAAGCGGTTGCCCGCTGTGGCCTAGGTATGGCCGGACTCGGGGTGGGGATGCTGCTCGGCGAGGAGGCACTTGCCGCTCAGCCCCTGGCGGCGACTCCGCCGCATTTTGCCCCGCGGGCCAAACGGGTCATCCACCTGTTTCTCAATGGCGGTCTTTCGCACGTCGATACGTTTGATTTTAAGCCCGCCTTGACCAAGTATGCCGGCAAACCGTTACCGGGCGTGGGGCCCGATCGCAATGATCGCCAGGGCAACGCGATGCCCTCGCCGTTCAAGTTTCAGCCGCGGGGTAGTAATGGCCTGATGGTCAGCGAACTGTTTGAAAACCTGGGCCGCAAAATCGATGAGGTTTGTGTGGTGCAGTCGATGCACACCGACGCGCCGGAACATGGCGACGCCCGTCAACTCTGGCACTGTGGGTCCATTGCACAAAATGCACCATCAGCCGGGGCGTGGGTCACGTACGGGCTGGGGACCGAAAATAAAAATCTGCCGGCGTTTGTCGCGATGTGTCCGGGGAGTGGACAACTGCCCGAGGATGGTTCGACCGGTTGGCGAGCCGGGTTCATGCCCCCTATTTATCAAGGCACGCTGGTCGATACGGGAGAAATGCGCGATGTGGAAAAACTGATCCGCAACGTCCGCAATCCATTTTTGAAGGGGGCAGCGCATCGACGGCAGATGGATTTGCTGCACCGATTGAATCAACGGCACCTCGTCGCTCGCGGTGGTGATGCGGCGCTGGAGGGACGGATTCAATCGTATGAAATGGCCTACCGAATGCAGGCAGCGGCGACCGACGCCTTCGATCTTTCTCAAGAACCGGCGCACGTCCACAAACTTTACGGCGAAACGAAACCGGCGCAGCAGTTGCTTCTTGCACGGCGTTTAATCGAACGGGGTGTGCGGTTTGTGCAGGTCTGGCCCTACCACAACCAACCTTTCGACAATCATGAGAATCTCACATCGCTCGAACCGGTAGCCCGTCACTGCGATCGGGCCATTTCGGCGCTGCTCGCTGATTTAAAAATGCGCGGTCTACTCGAGGAGACGCTGGTGGTGATGTGCGGTGAGTTTGGCCGGATGCCGACGGCTGAAGGCGAGATGGACGGCAAACAGCGGACGGGCCGCAACCACAACCCGCACTGCTTCAACGCGATTCTTGCGGGCGGTGGTATCCGCTCGGGGATCGTCTACGGTGCAAGCGACGAATTCGGTTACGAGGCGGCAGAAAATCCGGTCCACGTCCACGACCTGCAGGCCACGATTCTGCATCTGCTCGGTTTGGACCACACGCGGCTCACCTACCGGCATGCCGGTCGCGATTTCCGTCTTACCGATGTGGGTGGCAACGTGGTGGAAGGCATCTTGGCGTGAGCGGGCTGGTGGGCGTTTTTTGAGGCCGACGTTCTCAGAAAAGCCTTGAAATCGTTGAGATTTCCCGTAGACTGGTGGTCGAGTCAGTGTCCTGCATCGGGGGTCCGCTAATGCGTCTGTTTGCTCTCTTTCTGCTCCTCGCTACCGTCGTGGTTGCACAAACCCAGGCCCAAGATGATCGGGTGGTCTCGTTTAGCTACAACAAGATTTCCTCCCTGCAGTACACGGCTGACTTGCCCGACTACGAGAAAGAC
>CAUZBD010000302.1:0-4038 GCA_963577795.1 Planctomycetota bacterium
CCGTTCCATGACGCATGGAGAGAATGATCATGATCGTGGCGTACACATAATGTTTACGGGGTACGATCCAAGTCCTGTCGTATCGTATCCAAGTTTTGGTAGTGTGGTTGCGCATCAGTTGGGTGAACGTAATGAGATGCCACCCTTTATTAATCTTCCCCAGCAAATAGACGACGCTTCGGGCCCGGGATTCCTCCCTTCGCGGTTTAATGGTTTTTCGCTCGGATCGGATCCGGCAAAAGCTGATTTCCGAGTGAGGGATTTACAGATTCCACAGGGAGTAAGTGAAAAACGGTTTCGTCGTCGAAAGGAAATATTGTCTGCGGTTTCAGAGACTTTCGTCAAGCAATATGCCGGAGATCAGCTTGAAACGCGTGATGCATTTTATCAGCAAGCGTACGATCTCATTCATTCCGAAAGAGCCAAGAAAGCATTCGACTTAAAGCGTGAAAAAGATTCAACGCGGGATGCCTATGGCCGAACGGAGGTTGGCGCTCGTTTGCTCCTTGCCCGTCGATTGGTCGAGGCTGGTGTTCGCTTTATCACGGTGCAATATGGAGAATGGGATCATCATGCAAAACTCGAACCCGGTATCAAAAAACACGTCCCGCCTTTTGATCAAGCGTTTGCAGCGCTGGTTTCTGACTTAGAGCAGCGCGGGATGCTCGACCGGACGTTAGTAGTTGCATCCACTGAATTTGGTCGGACACCGAGCATCAACACACTTGCCGGGCGAGATCATTGGGGCAAAGTGTTTAGTATCGCGATGGCCGGCGGGGGGATGCAGCGAGGACTCATCTACGGTGCTTCAGATGCAATTGCCGCCGAACCAGTCGAGGACCCGTTAACGATTCCGGATTGGACCAGCACGATGTACCATCTTTTGGGAATCAATAGCCACGATACGCTGATGGCACCGGGTAACCGTCCGATCGAGATTGCCCGCGGCGGTAAGGTTCGGCGAGAGTTGCTCTTGTAGCGTATTTACGAGAATATCAGGGGAGCTTATGTGCCGCCGGTCGTGTTTTACCGCCGCTGCGTATTTTGTCATGGGGCTTCTAGCTGCTCCGGGGCAGGCCGCCTCCCCACGCCTTGCGCGTTTTGTTCCGGGTGCCGTACCCGCGGGTAAAACGGTGGATGTTATCCTCGAAGGAGAGCGGATGGAAGATCCGCTTGGACTTCACTTCTATGAGGAAGGGATTCGAGCAATTGCCTTGAAGGTGGAGGACGACGCCGTTCGAGTCACGCTGCAAATCGACCCAGACTGTCGTATCGGCGAGCATATTGGACACCTGCGGACGCGGACAGGTATTACAGAATACCGACCACTTTATGTGATCCCTTTGGAAACGCATTTTGAAAAAGAAAACAATAATACAAAACGCGGTGCACAAGATATATCGCTCAATCAAGCATACTGTGGGCGATTGCTCGAGGGAGATCGAGATTATTATGCAGTGGATGTGCCGGAAAAAATGGTCCTCAATATTGAACTCTTGGCAATGCGACTGGGAAATACAGCACTCGATTCGGTCGTAACGCTCTATGATGCGTCGGGTAAAAAGATAGTGTCTGCAACCGGACATGCATTTTCGATCAATGATCCAATTCTCCGATATCAAGTAAACGATCCTGGTCGGTATTTTATCGAAGTTCGAGAGTTACTTGGCGGTGGGAATGAACAGAGTCACTACGTGCTCTGTATCGGTAACTTTCCGCGGCCTCTTGCCCTCTACCCGCCTGGTGGACCTCTCGGCCAGGAACTAAACATTCAATGCCGGGGTGACCTTCGTGGCGTCTATGAATTCAAGACGCGAACGCCTGAAGAGGAAAACAGGCACCATAGTTTGGCGCCTGCGCAAAATGGCCTGCAGCCACCAACCCCGATTCCATTTCGTTTGAGTCGGCATCTGAATCTATTGGAACATGAGCCAAATAATTCGATAAATGAGGCCAATGCGGCGGAGATAACAGAAGCCTTTTGCGGCGTGATCGAACATGCCGGCGACGAGGATTGGTTTAAATTTGATGCCCAGAAGGGTCAGGCCCTCGAGATCGAGGTTTATGCGCGGCGCGTTCGTAGTCCACTCGATGTGGTCATTTCAATCTACGACGGTGAGGGTGAAGAAATTGAAAACAACGATGACGGTGGCAAGGTTACGGACCATAGCGACGCAGAAAGTCGCGGTGCCGATAGTTTTCTTCGGTTCAATCCGCCTCAGACCGGGGCCTACTATCTTCAAGTCGCTGACATCTTAGCCACTGGAAGTCCATCGCATGTTTATCGAATTGAATGCGTGCCAGCGGAACCATGGATGATCGTACGCTTGCCGCGGGTTCAGGACCCCAATGAATTGTATGGGCAATATCGCCAGCAGATATTCGTGGCGCGGGGCAATCGATTTGCAGCCTTAGCCAGAGCCCGCACACGTGATTTTTCAGGTAGGCTTAAGCTGGAAATCCCGGAGTTGCCTGAGGGAGTCTCGTATGAAACGCAAGCTATTCCCGCAGGGACGACTGGATTTCCAATCGTATTCACCGCCACTGAGGATGCGCCTCTTGGGGGAGGTTTGTATGTCATGCGTGGAAAGCATGAGGATTCGGATAAAAATATTGAGGGCGGATATTATAACTTTGCAGATCTTCTACGGGCAAAAGCTAATCTTTCGTTACTTAAAACGAGAATCGCGGAAAAGGTGCCGATTGTTGTTACGGATGCAATTCCTTTCCGGATCGAGGGCGAGTCGCCCGGAACCCCCATCGTCCGAAGCGGTCTGTGGAATCTTAAGGTGCGTGTCATTCGCGATCAGGGATTCAACGGTCCGATTCGATTAACAATGCCTTTTCTACCGCCGGGAATTGCCACCAGTTCTGGCGAAGTGATTCCCGCTGATAAAACAGAAGCGGTTTTCCGGCTCACCGCACATTCGAAGATCACGCCGCGGGATTGGAGAATCTATGTACAAGGTGTGGCCGGAGAAGAAAATAATTGGATGTGGGCATCCACGCAAATCATTCCCCTCAAAGTAGAAAAAGGGTTTGTCGGATTAGCTCTCGGGAAAGCCAGAGCCGCACCTGGGTCGGAGAGCATGCTTCGTTGTGAAATTGAAGCGATGAAAGAGTTTGAGGGAGAGGCTCGGATTGAGCTATCAGGATTGCCGGATAACGTGGAATTTACTTCGGTGGTTTTTAAGGATGGACAAGATTCGATTGGAATTCCACTCAAGATCACGGAATCAGCGTCACCGGGGTTGTATCAGGGAATTCGGGCGAAACTGAGTGTTCCCTCCGGTGATTCGATGGTGGAGTCCCAATTCGGTCCAACCACACTCGAAATCACCAAAGCGGATAATCAGAAGCCGTCCTCTTCTGTGCTTGCTGATAATAATGCGGAACTGGAAAAACCCCTCTCGCGCCTTGAGCAGTTGCGAGCGGATGCTAAGGCGCGGCGCGACTCAACAAAGGAGGTGCCGCGATGAATGCATTTCTTTTGGTCGCTTTGACGATCGGCGCGGCGAGCGATGAGATTGTCGTGTATCCACAGACGATTGTTGTGTCTGAAAGCCGCCCTGCCCTGTTCCTTGTACGCTCCAGAGACCGCGACGGTAGGGAAGCGGAGTTGACCGACTCTTGCGAGATCTCCATTGCGGATCCCAAAATTGCCCGATTGGATGGCGGCAGGGTTTTGCCGGTATCTGGTGGGGAGACCAGACTCATTGTAAAGAATGAATCGCAGCGGTTGGAGGTACCGGTTATCGTGGAGCCGCTGCAAGCTAATCGCGGGGTAAGTTTTCGAGCGGATGTGATCCCTGTTCTGACTAAATCGGGGTGCAATAGTGGCACTTGCCATGGAGCAGCCAGCGGCCAAGATGGATTTAGTTTGTCGCTCTTCGGCTACGATCCGAATGGCGATTATAGAGCGATCACGAGGCATTGGGTCGGCAGGAGAGTCAATCGATCCATTCCACAAGAGAGCCTTCTGCTGAAAAAAGCGACCGGCACGGTGCCGCATACTGGCGGGAGAAGAATCGAGCCTGA
>CAUZBD010000303.1:0-4032 GCA_963577795.1 Planctomycetota bacterium
TCCATTTTTTAACGTGGTTCCGTCGAGGAATTTCGGCGAGAATGAGCCGAACAGACGCCGTCCTCTACAGTTACCAACGCTGTGCCCTGGCGATGACGCAAACCACGCTGATCGCAGGGTTCGGCCTGGTCGTCTTTAGCCTGAGTTCGTTTCAGCCGGTCTCTCAGTTTGGACTGCTGATGTTTTTGCTGTTAATTGCCGCACTCGTTGGCGACCTTGTTTTTCTGCCATCCCTGTTGGCCAGTCCAGTGGGCAAATTGTTTCAACCAAAAACAGCTAAAACCGACTGACGGCAGAGGCGCCAATCGTCGAGCGACTCGGCATGTGCAAATCGACCCATCAGCACATTAAAAATACGATTGCAGCGTCCCACGCCTGCGAACATCAAGCGTCGAACAGTGGAAAGCTCCACCGTAGACATAATGATTCGTGTAAGGGCAAGGAATCGGTTCAAATCCCCATTCACGAAATTTTTCGATCAGTGGTTCCTGACTCGCCTCGCAGATGACGCGATTCTCATCAAGCATTAAAACATTCATGCTCAACCACGAACTGCTTAAGTCGATCATTTGAACCATCGTGCTGACCGGAGGCGGAGCCGGCAGTAGCTCCCAACTTTTCAGCACCTCAGGTGCATCGTTCGGATCAAAAAAATCAGGACTATAGAGTGCCCGTCCCGGACAAAGCGGAACAAAGGTCGTATCGATGTGCATTGGTTGACGCGATTTTGTCTTGATTTCATGAATCGTAAAATCACTACCCAGATGACGGCGAAGCCAATCGATCCCGAAATAGTTTGTCACGTTACTACGGGTCACAAAGAGATCACGACCGCAACGAGCAAAATCTGCGGCATCAAAGCAACACTCTGTTTCGTTGATGGCAAACTGCACTGGCTCACCTTTTTCGGGCAACTCCCACTGCTCGTTGTAGAGTGAGTCCGACAGACGAGGCCTGGGAGCCGCCGTCCACTTTGCGCCAGCCTTAAAATACTCTTGAAGCAAACGGCGATAAGCATTCATCTCATAGTAACGGCTACGCCATGCCATGGGCGTTTCTATGATTTCTTCACCCACAACAAGCAGTCCATCACGTGGATTGGCAATGTTGTAAGCAGATTCCACTTCCCACTCAGGACTTCGAAAGCTTTCCGTTTGGGGAATCGGATCAGGACGCTGCACCTTGACGCCCTCGGCCTCCAAGATACTTACAAATTCAGCCTGATCGCGCTGTGCTGCCTGGACCATGGCATCGGGCACCGGTTTGCCTGAAAGCAGTTTCAGTAGTTCCCACGATTCTTGAGGCGTTGCTGCCTGGAGCGTGACATGCCACGGTGGGACCGCACCCCCATCCACACGACCGACGACAACCTCCTCCAACGGATCCCATTCGTTGTACGAACAGACAACCGGTTGTTGCTCCATGGGGGGGTCCTTGTCCTTTGCTCCCGCATCGCTTTCTGCTATCGCCATCCATTCGCCCCGTCTTGGGTACCGAGCCTGAAATCCACTGAAGGGGATATCTTGCGCCCCCTCTAGAACACATCAACTAAGATAATTGTGTCCACGGGAGTGGTCAAACCGAAACGTAGAGAAAGTTGGAGAAAATTAACCCGTTCCCAGGCGTTTTCTATCGACTAGGCAAAAGATGCGGCCTACAAGCCAGAAGCACAACGCTCTCTTTATCTGTCGGAGTAAACCCGCGTACTCTCTTCCTTCGTCACCGGGGTCTTCAAATCGTCGCTCTGGATTTGAATCTGTACCCGCTGATCACCCGGTTGGACACCTTGAGCACGCACAGTAAACATCGTATCCGCTTTGGGCGCCAACCTCGGAAGCGGCTGGAAGACGACCTGGTTGCCTTGTATCGTTCCCTGAGTAGGCCCTTCGGTGGAGAGCGGCTTCAGGTCGTCAGGAAAGAGAGCGGCCACGATAATATTCCGTGCCACTTTTGTCCCCTGATTGAGTACGCGAATCTCATATGCCGTATCGCCGCCCACCTCAACGGGGTCTTCAACATCGACGACTTCGAAAAACAGAGCGGCGAGACCTTCCACGCGAACAGTCTCTTCGCTTGAATCGCTCAATTCGCCGCGAGCCGTACTCTCGACCCGCAACGTGTGATCTCCTGCTTCGGTGGGTAACGCCACCAATTGAACCTGACCCTGCTCACCCTCCGGAAGTTCCTGCAAGCTCCAATAGACCGCGTGTGTGGTTGCATCGTAATGTCCGGCATTATTCGCCGAGACAAACTGCATCGCACGTGGCAAACGCGATACCAACTCAATATCTTGTGCAGTAGCCGTCCCAGGGTTTGCAACCTTGACGGTGTACGTTGCTTGCCGCTCCAAATACCGACGACGCGGACCGGAAATAGCAACGGACAGTTGTGGTGCAATTATCTCAAACTCAAAATTCGCTTCGGCGGACAGACTTCCCTCTCCTCGTGCCATCAGGACGTTCTTGACGACCCCAGCACGAGCCGCCGTCATGGTTAGATTGATTTTTCGACTCTCCTTCGGAGCCAAATCACCAACGGCAAATTCAAGATCCGCACCTGCCGGATGTCGCAATTCGGCTGGTAAAGTTTCGAACATAATAACATCGCGAGCCACACCGCTGCCCAAATTGGCGATGGTGATACTGACTTGAATTTGATCACCAAGCATGACCTGGCCGATGCTACTGGCATCTATTTTCAACTGCGGACGGGTCGCTAGCGTTCTGGCCGATGCCCGCGTTGCAAATGTTACAGTGGCAACACTTCCAACCTCCCCCTCCGTTTCCGGCATCAACCGGACTTCAACAAATTTTTCCTCACCCGGCTCAAAGTGACCGAGCTCCCAAATCACACTACCTTGGACAGACTGTGCAACTGGTTTTGTGCTGAGCAAACGTGTGCCGTAAGGAATCTCATCCTTCACACGAACATCGTACGCTGCCACATTCCCTCGATTGACTACCTTGATGTCAAAGGTGGTCGGTTTGCCAACCTGAATTTCCTGAGGAACCACTTTTTCCACCACCATTTGTGGTCCTTGCGGTCCTTCTTGATGGCGGCCACCGGGACGGCCAACCGCTTCGGCTCCCCCACCCGTCTCAGCAAGCGTTTCGGCCGCGTCCTGCACATTGCCCCATCGCTTCGGTGGCGATTGTGAAGTGGCACGTGAAGGATTCGCTGGTGCTGAAAGAGGACGTGCTGGCTCCTGATACTGATCGTGCCGTTCATCTGAATCGGAAACAGAGGCTGCCGGAACCGTATAACCGGTTGCGCTCGTCGGCGATTGAGACAAAGGTTGTGCATTTTTTACTGCCGCAGGCAGTGCTCCAGGAGCGCCCGTCGTGGGAGGTGGCGTCTGATAACGATCGCCGACCGATGGCTGCGCATACCGGTCCGCCTGGACACTCTCGTTCTTGTTGGGCGTCGTTTGCGCTCCAGTCGCCGGAGGTGGGGCAAGGCCAAAGGGATCACGGCGGGGCCCATTCGATGAATCTCTATTGGATGGGGGGGCGGACGGAGCGGGTGGAATAGTATCCCCTGTTTCCTTCGCACCGGATCCGCGTTCTGCCTGATCTGCAGCAGCCGCAAAAGCTACCGACTGATCGGTTACTGTTGGATGGACACCGCGGGTGAAATTCGTGCCCGCGGATGGTTGAATAATCGCTGTACCCGGTGACGGTACCTCATCTTTCGCAGCAATCGAGCGAATCACCGGGTCCTCTTGCGACCGTTGTACTTCAGCAATTGCAAACCAGCCGCAGACCATGCTGCCACAAAGGACCGTTAATCGAATAATCCAACGTTTCATGGGATTTCCCTAATCATTGCTATCGATTCCAACGTATTCTCAGACTGCCTTCCAAGGCGTCATGGCACGCTCACGGCATAGAGCGAGGAGGGTAAGTACCAAAATTGCGGGAATGGAGGAAAGACCAAATTCGTAGAAAATGGCCTCTTTAGGCGACTGGGTCAGCAGCCAGGCAGCGGCCGATCTGTCGAACCGCCTGCCTGAGACGGTTTTCGTTTTCCACC
>CAUZBD010000304.1:0-4026 GCA_963577795.1 Planctomycetota bacterium
TCAATAAGATACTCACCAAGCGGTTGATCCTTTGTGGAGAAATCTTCCCAGCCTGCTGGCGGTTGGATACCGAGCATCGAGGCGATAGAAGGTTTTTCCACATCCGCATCGATCAAAGCAATGCGGCGGTTTGTCAGGGCACATGTCGCAGCCAGCCAGATTGCGGTCGTTGTCCGGCCAGACTGGCGTGCCCCACTAGTGATCAGGATAACACGTCTCCCAGAATCAGCAGCGGAAGAGATGGCATCCACGATCGGTGCCGCGACCGTTTTTGCGGTTTCATCAAGTGCCATGCAAAGCGGCGGCCATGCAAAGCGATCAACCTCTAAGGCGGCGTCATTTATACTTTGCCGATTCGGATCAAAGGAAACCGTCGAGTGTGCTTCTTTTTTAACCTGTGTCGAACTTCGAACGGCAATGGTCTGCTGGTTGGCGGCATCGAAAAGCTTCAGCGGCTGTTTGTCAGACTTTTGCATTTATAGGGCGCTATAGGGAACGCGATCAATAAAACAGTATTTCTTAGCGGTGAACAGGAGCGACCGTGCGAACAGTCGCCGTTTGATCTGGAGGCGTTGCAAATCGGGTCATATACGCATCCCGCAGCGGAGACGCCGTTGATGAAGTGTGGGTTTTAGCGACATACGACCAACTAAAAATGGCCAGCAACAGAAGACCGACAGAGAAGCAACCAACCACCATGCGGCGCGTGCGTGGCCGCGAAACTCGGCGTTCTGTGGCAGAAATCGACAGTTGGAGACGATCTACGTTTTTTCTCGGATTAAATTCACGGATCGCTTTGCTCGCATTACGCGGCATCTGTAGTTGCTTTTCAGCCCCGCCTGGCTCGGTGTGATAGTCCGAAAGATCGGGCAGGACTGCTAGCACCGTGCTTCCGGGACCCGTACTGTTGGTCTGCTTTTGTGGGGAAAAAGACATGTCTCCGTTATCGGGAGGTTCTTCGGTTGATCTTGAGTCTTGCACGCGAGCGGGGAAATAAAAACAATAGAGAACCCCCGCCGCTTGGTAAGAGGTCCAAACCGACCCAAGGGCGGGGGTCCTTCTGGGTGGCTTGGATGAAATAGCGAATCTCTATAGTGCTATGGCCTCCTGGAAAATGACAGACAACAATAGGCTCTGCAACATGAGGGCGTTTTCTTGGAGAATTCTCAGTCAGCCAATCTCGTCTTTGGCACTGAGGAAACTCCGTAAGTGGCCGGCACTATGAGTATGACAACAGATAAAATAGATCAATTAAGCGACCTTCTCTCCGAGCGGATTCTTCTGCTCGACGGTGCGATGGGTACGATGATTCAGCGTCTCGCACTCGACGAAAAGGCAGTGCGTGGCGAAAGGTTCGCAGACCATCATAAGGATTTGAGTCGTTTTTCAGATATCCTTTCGCTGACGCACCGAGAGAAAATTACAGATATTCACCGCGCGTACTTTGCGGCCGGCTGTGATATTGTCGAGACCAATTCTTTCAACGCCTCGCTTGTCGGCATGATTGAATTCGAGCTTCCCGATACCTTGGCTGACGAAATCAATCAAGCAGCGGTACAGTGTGCCCGAGAGGCTGCTGAGGAATATACAGCGAAGACGCCCGGAAAACCGCGATTTGTAGCTGGTTCGATCGGTCCCACAGGCCGCCAAACGGCAATCAGCACGCGCGTGGAAGATCCGGCACATCGCGATGTGACTTTTATGGAGATGGTCGATAGTTATCGTCGACAGATCGCAGTTCTTGTGGAGTCTGGTGTTGATATTCTCCTGCCCGAAACGGCCATCGATACGCTGAATCTTAAGGCGTGCCTATTCGCGATCCAGGATTATTTTACGACGACGGGCAAACAGATTCCGGTGATGGTAAGTGGGACGTTCGATCGTGGTGGCCGAACGTTTGTCAGTGGCCAGAGTGTCGAGGCATTTGTTACTTCCGTCGAGCATTTTCCGCTTTTATCCGTAGGGATGAACTGCGCACTTGGTCCCGATGTGATGCGACCGCACTTAGAGACGATGTCCAAGGCGTCGAGCGTGGCCATTAGTTGTCATCCCAACGCAGGTTTGCCGAATGAAATGGGCCAGTACGATTTAAGCCCGAAGAAAATGGCAAGTATGGTCGGCGAATTTGCCGATGCGGGATGGCTCAATATTGTGGGCGGTTGTTGTGGTACGAGTCCGGAGCATATTGCAGCTATCGCAGAGCGGGTAAAAACGGTGCGGCCTCGCGTTGCTACCCAAAACCGTACGACGACCTGTTTGGCAGGTCAGCTTCCCATGGAGTTCCGTGAAGAGATTCCCTTCACCATGATCGGTGAGCGGACCAATGTAACGGGTAGTCGTAAATTTGCGCGGCTAATTCGTGACGAGCAGTATGAGGAAGCGGTCGAGGTAGCGCGCAATCAGGTTACAGCGGGTGCGATGCTGATCGACGTGAATTTCGACGACGCCCTGCTCGACGGAGTCGAGGCCATGACTCGTTTCCTGCGGTTGATCTCAGGTGACGATGTCGCGGCTGCAGTTCCTGTTATGATCGATAGCAGTAAGTGGGAGGTGATCGAGGCAGGATTGCGGAATGTCCAGGGTAAAGCGGTCGTCAATTCCATCTCATTAAAAGATGGAGAAGAAACGTTTCTTGAGCGCGCACGACTTGTGCGGCAATATGGTGCCGCAACAGTGGTGATGGCCTTCGACGAAGAAGGCCAAGCGGCGGATGAAGATAGTAAGGTCCGGATCTGCAAACGCGCCTACGATTTGCTTGTGAAGGAAGTTGGCTTCCCTCCGGAAGATATTATCTTCGATCCGAATATTCTTACGGTCGCGACGGGCATTGAAGAGCATAATAATTACGCGGTCGATTTCCTTGGGGCACTAGGTCGGATTAAAGAGGCTTGCCCCGGTGTGCTCACAAGTGGAGGTGTGAGTAATGTCAGCTTTAGCTTTCGGGGGAATGATCGCGTTCGCGAGGCCATTCATAGTGCGTTTTTATACCATGCCGTACGTGCGGGTCTCGATATGGGTATCGTCAATGCGGGGCAGCTAGAAATTTACGAAGAAATACCCCCCGAGCTTTTAGAGCGCGTTGAAGATGTGTTGTTGAATCGTCGCGAGGATGCCACGGAGCGACTCGTTGAGTTTGCCGAAACGGTAAAAGGTTCCGGCAAACAGCGGGTTGTCGAAGACCTTGCTTGGCGCGATGCATCGATCGAAGAACGGATGAAGCATGCCTTGGTGAAAGGAATTGACAAATTTATCACAGAGGATGCTGAAGAAGCACGGATGCATTACGATCGTTGTCTTCAGGTCATTGAAGGACCCTTGATGGGGGGCATGCAGGTTGTGGGCGATCTGTTTGGGGAAGGAAAGATGTTTCTTCCACAGGTAGTCAAATCAGCCCGCGTCATGAAGAAGGCAGTGGCGTATCTAGAACCGTTCATGGAGGAAGAGAAACGCCTGGCGGGAATTGAAGCTTCTGTGGGTCGAGGGATATTTCTCATCGCCACCGTCCGCGGCGACGTGCACGATATTGGCAAAAACATTGTTGGCGTGGTACTCGAATGCAATAACTACAAGGTGATCGACCTTGGTGTCATGGTAGCTGCAGAAGATATTCTTGCAGCGGCGGCAGAGCATCAAGTCGATTTTATTGGGTTGAGTGGATTGATCACCCCGAGTCTCGACGAAATGGTTACGGTCGCCAGGGAGATGAAGCGCCGGAATATGGCGGTGCCGTTGCTCATTGGTGGAGCAACCACAAGCGCTAAGCATACGGCAGTTAAAATCGCGCCCCACTACCCTGGGCCTGTCGTTCACGTTTTGGATGCAAGTCGTAGCGTGGGTGTTGTGGAACGTCTAGCAAGCGATGAGCTTCGGAGCGATTTCATTAAGAAGAATGTTCGCGACCAACAATCTCTAGTTAAGAGCTATGAAGCACGCTCGCAGACACTGATACCGTATGCGGAGGCGATGGAAAACCGGTTTCGCACCGATTGGTCAAAGGTGCGAATTGATACACCTTCGTTTACCGGT
>CAUZBD010000305.1:0-4024 GCA_963577795.1 Planctomycetota bacterium
TCCCGATCGCTTGCAGTGTCCGATCGAGATTCGTCACATCGTCAGCATTATTCAAATCGACGTGTTCCATCTCGATGAAATCCCAATCACCGACGGTGATTTCTCGGACCGCCACATGATCTTCGTCCAATTCGACGACCAACGCCCGCCCAGAATTGTTTTCCCGAAAATCGGTCGAAACAGGCGTGCCGGAGTACCAGATGCGATCGTCGGTTCCCAGCTTGGTAACGGAGTGCCGATCGCCCAGTGCAATGAAGGCTGCCTTGCCTTCACGTAAAGCACCTTCGAGCATATCGACCGATAGAACGCCGGGCGCATCCTTATCTGGCGTGAACGCGTCAACAATTCCGTGCCCCACGACAATTCGAGTCTTTCCGCTGTGTGGTGACAAGTTGTCGAGTAACTCTTCGAGAGGATTGACGACAGGCCTTTTGGACTTCCACGGAGCGCCGATGATTTCTACTCCTTCGCCAATATCCCGCGGCGAGAAATCATCAAGAATGCTCACGTGCTCCGGCTTTTGCTCAGAAAACGTGTTCGAATAATAAACCGACGCCGCATTGAGCGGGTCATGATTGGCCGGAAGGATCAAAACGGGAATGGGCACATCCTTAAGGGCCTCACAAGTGCGGGCTACGGTCCGCCGATCGACTTGATTTGATTCGAAGGCATCGCCGCACACGAGCATGAATGCGCAGCCTTCCTCCTTGGCAATCTGACCGAGCCGGCGGATGGCGTCGAATCGAGCCTGGCTATACCTTTCCTGGACTCCTTCCGAGAAGAAGTGGCGAGTCATGCCTAACTGCCAGTCGGCTGTGTGCAGAAAACGAATTGCTGACATAAGAATTACACCACCGTTTCGCTGAAAATGACTTCAAAAACAACAGTAAAATCCGGCAGCTCAACAGAAAGTTTTACGCTGAGCTGTACTGCACAGGGAGGCAGGTCACCATCATTCTTCAATCTCTAACCTCCTGCTGTAGCAAAGTGTAGTTAATCGCCCTGAATCGCCCTGAATTTGAAGTGATTCCAGGTGATCCGCAAGTAGCCTTCCTAACCAAATGGTCCCCTGTTTTCTCGCTGTTTCTGGTATTCATCAGCAATCCAATGGTACTTGTCGTCGATCAGGACGATGAGAATATTAGGCGGCTCTTCGCGGGCTCGAACAGGCGTCGAGAGGGACAAAAGAGCAAGGACAGTAAGGAGACGTGCAACAGACATCGGCAATTTGGCGCTTGGGGAATCGAACCGCCCCTTCATTGTAGGATCCTCTTGCGATTTCCGGTAGGTTCAACAGGAACGCATTCGGCGCAATGCCCGAGAGGTCGTACGGTTGCCTGCCCGGGATTACCGGTGCCGCCTGCGGCGGAGCCCCAGAAGGCCGCCGATTCCTGCGCTGAGCAACAAGAGGGCCGCAGGTTCTGGCACGGGGACATACTCGACAGTAAACACCTGGGCCGAGGCGATCGAATCTCCGCTAAAGCCACCATTGGGGCTACCCGCAGCGATCCCGCCATAGATGTACCCCAGCAGCGTTCGGTCCGAAAGCGCATCGAGGTCGATGAGATCTCCCTCGAGCAAGGCGATGTCGGCACTTGGAAAAAAATCGGCATTGGAGCCAAAGAGATACGGCGTCCCAGCAGGACTATAGAGCAGCGGGTAGTCGCCTACATACGTCTGATCGTACTGGCCACTCGGGTCGATGGTGACCGCAGAAATCTGATTCGTAAACGGAAAGCTCGATTCGTAGACCAAGTTTCCCGTAGCCGGATCGTTGACGTATTCGTTGGCGGTAATACCACCGAACAGCAGTTCAGTCATTTCACCAGTCGTGGTGGAATACATACCGAATTTGGCGCTATCGTAACCATTGAGCGCTTGTTTGAAGATCGAGGGATCGGTAGCAGGGTCTTGCATTGAGGGAATGCCGGTAGGACTGATCTCCACCGGAACGGTCCAGATGCCATTGTCCTCATAGAAGACTCCCGAAAGTGCCACGCCGCTGGGTTGATCCACTCCCGTAGCATCCTTGGAGAGGATCGGGAACGTATTGAGGTCGCGTCGCCTGAACTGAGAGGGGTCACCACCGGTGGGATCCACTGCGCCATTGGAATAGCTGAGCGACCCGGCGCCGTGATCGTAATTGATGTCAAACGAGCGGACTTGCGACGTGTATTTTTGGTAGGATCCATCATGTAAATAGGGTCCTTCATACATTTGGCCAAAAATGAGCTGCGTCTGTCCAGCGACTTCAAACATGCCACCACCGGTGACTTGGAAAAACCCGCCCTCATAAGCGGAGCCACCGCCGAGCGCACCCTGTGTTTGGAGAATGGTGTTGCTCGGCATTTGTGTGCCGGGCGTTTTCACCCAATCGATTAATTCAGGCAGATCAACCGCAGTAAGATCGTTGTAGGTGGTGAAGTTGTCGATGTTTGTTTCGTAGACGTAGCCCCCGGTGATGAAGAGCGTGTTGTCGCGCTGATAGGATTGAGTGTTACTACCGGACAAACTATCAATCGCGTGTTGATTGAGTCCACTTTGAGAATCACTGAGTTCTCGTCCCCAGGCCTGTTTTGTTGCCGGATCAATCACCCACGCGGAGGTGTTTCCAGATTCGAAAGAGTGCATTCCTCCGGTTTTTCCGGCAAGCACCAACCATTGGTCGCCGAATTGACCGGCGGCAAAGGATTGAAGTCCGGGGACAGACGCAGTGCCCATCGAGTAGGGTTTGACCTTGATGTTGTAATCCCTATTCCATTTAGTTACAGGAGAAAAGGTCGCTGTCTGATTCTGCCCGCTCGAATGGCCACACAATAAAAGAATGAGAGCCAGGGGCACGATTAGGCGAACGAGGGGTTGGAGCATGAGCGGCGCCTGACAATGAGTTGGCAGTGTGGTTTTTGTTTGCTGTTGGAATGCACGAGCAGAAAGATCGACGACTCATTCATGATAAATGGAATAGACGAATAATGCGATGATTGCGCATAATAAATGCGAGGTTTTTCGAAATTACGACGACAAGATAGAGGTTGGACGGATTCGGCAGTCACGACGCTGAGAGCATTTATTGTGTCGATTGTGTCGATTGTGTTGTAACTGAAAATTCACTTCTTAGGTGGCCCCTTGTGCGAGGGGGTGATCCACAAATGCTAGGAAATTTAATTTCCGCGAGCAACAAGGAGGAAGCTAGGAAGCGGGGGCCCCTGCTTTTGTGCCGCGTTGGGGGGAAGGTATCGAACGAGGCCTGGCCGCTGCCGCGTATTGCTGCGAGCCGCTTCTATTGGGAGCACCCCAAACTGCCATCGGTGCAGACGGGCTGTTCAAACGGCCGTTGTCGGTCTTTAAAAGGTGGCCAGGAACGTATCGATGTCGACGTAGGTCCGTTCCTGGTAATGGGTCAGGTGTCCCTCGACGATCATACCCACGATGTCGTCACGGTAGCAATCAACCGGGACGGCAGAAGAAGCTTTTCCAATGAAATAATTTTTTCAAGTGATAGTGAAGGCGTTATCAGAATCTGGAAACTGGAGTACGGCCAGGAACTTCATCAGTTGACAAAAAGCTCTGAAACCTATTCACTAGCTATCGATTCAGAGGGTCGTTTCCTCGTGTCGGGTGCCAACGGACCCATTTATCTTTGGGACAGCCGATGAGTGGCGTCGCTTGATGTTACGCGCCCCCCCTGAGCTGCCTTGTATTGATCTGAAACTTCCCAGCTCACGTGTGACCTGCTCCTGACTCTATCCCCTAACATGGTACCGGCGGACGGAAATCTACAACGATGTCACTCGTTCAACTGCACGATCTGTCGATTGCCTTCAACGGCCCACCGCTGCTCGATGAAGTCGAGTGTCGCATCGAAGCCAAACAACGGATTGGTTTGCTGGGACGGAATGGATCTGGCAAGACAACCCTGATGCGGCTCATCGTCGGACTAGAAGAACCTGACTCAGGGGAACTTGTCATTGACCCTTTCACAAAGATCAGCCTACTGCCACAGAGCTTGCCAGCTGACCTCAAA
>CAUZBD010000306.1:0-4022 GCA_963577795.1 Planctomycetota bacterium
AAGTATCGAGGAACAGTTCTCCGTTCGCCGAAAGAGAAAACGTGCCGGCGCAAGCGACTTCTCCGCACGAATACCTAACCGATATTCAACCGGAGCCACGCGCTTTAACGATGCCTGGCATTCATGAAAAAGTCCAAGCTGTGGTCGACCAATTGCCACGCGGGACATTGCTTGATGTGGGGGCAGGTGAAGGTGCTTTTTCAAAATGGGCCAACGAAAACGGTTTTGAAGTTCATGCGACCGATGTCAACCAAAAAGATTTTCGACTTCCAGAAATTCCATTTACGCAAACAAACCTTAGTGGTCGCTGGCCATTTATGGACGACTCGTTTGATCTTGTCGTGTCGGTTGAGGTTCTAGAGCACGTTGAAAACCACTACCATTTCCTCAGTGAATGTTGTCGTATTTGCAAACCTTCTGGCCGTATCATACTGAGTACTCCAAATTGTCACTCCATCGAATCTCGATTAAACGTTCTACTCAGCGGATTTGACGACTGCGCACCTAGACCCATCAATTACAGCGAATTGCAGCCGGAAAAAATCTATATGGAGCATATTCATCCGGCACCACTGGCCACTATTGAATTAGGGCTTCGTCGCTGTGGATTCGAAATCGAAGACTCAACTTTTAATCGGCATAGAAGGCTTTCATTGGCTCTACTTCCCTTCGCGTATCCGCTCATCTGGTGGCGAACCTACCAACAAATGCTCCTTAGCGAAAAAGATCCGCAATCTCGTGAACGAAATCGAAAATTAATGCGTCTGTTTCTAGACAGACGACTATTAACGGGAAGGATCTCTATCTTTACATGTCGGCAAGTAGAAAAAGATTTGACTACGAGTACCGGCGAAGCAAAAGAATTTCGATGTTCGGCTTAAAAGAGTCAGGCAGAACGCCTTGCCGAATCTGCAAGCCATTCATGGTAGGCCGAAAGTGTTCCTTCGATCATTTGATGGTGTGTGAAGTAACGTAAAGCATGCTCGCGAGCGCGGTCGGCTAATTTCTTCATGCAGGGATCTGTGAGTGCATTGGTAATCGCACTACAAAGTTGTGAACTTTTTTCCGGAGTTACCACGTATCCGTATGGCCCATCGCTAGAATCGGAGCCAACGATATCCACAATCCCACCTGCTGAAGTAGTAACCACAGGAACCCCGGCCAACATTGCGTCGAGCAAAGAAGTGCAAAGCCCCTCCTGCACAGAAGGCATGACAAATAGATCCGCTGCACAAAGTAGGTCGGGAATATCATTCCTATATCCGAGAAATTGGACCCGATCAGCGATTCCAATACGGACGGCATGATCGTGAAGCTTCTGTCTTAATTCACCCTGTCCTACGAGTGCCAAACGTGCCTTTGGAAATTGCCTGAAAACTTTGGGCAGGGCATCCAGTAAATGCGCGTGCCCCTTACAAGCGGTCAAAGACGCAATCGTCAGTAAAAGCACATCCTCCTCCGAAAGATTCAGCGCACGACGACCTCGCTCTCGATTTCCACCGCCCGCGCGCTCCGGATCAACCCCACTGTGCACCAATCGAAGCATGCCCTCTGGAATACCAGCCGTTCGGCATGCATTCATCACCGCTCCGGAGATCGCAATGACCCCATCGGCAAGATGACAATATTTTGCCGGAGATCGAATAGGAAAAACCACACGTCTCGATGCAATACAAAGTGGCCTGCTGAGGCCTAAGGTGGCAATGCCGGCCGCCGAAAGAGCGTGCCCATCGTGCGCATGCAGAATATCGGGCCGCAAGGCCCTTACAAGTCTTCGAATCGTCCAAAGCGCATCAGGACCTCGGCCACGTCGTCGGAATGTATGCACTTGAAAATACTGCTGGTGCATCCGCTTAGCAAATGCACCATCTTTGCGAGAAACAATGACTGATCGGTGCCCCCGCTGCCGAAGTCCTTGGGCCAGATAGAAAGCTTGCTGCTCTCCCCCCTGCCAACTGGGCTCGGTTGAAATATGCAATACAGTTAAGGGCGCGAATTTCATAAAAGGAAAAGCCTGCGGAAACGTGCTCTATCTAATTTAGCAAAGATATCGCTACTCGTTCTCGTTCCCAAGAGCAAAATTGCTAGCACGCATTGAACTTGCGGCCAAGTCTCCTGGAAGATTACTCTCGACCGTTATGAAAGTTGTAGTCTTTCTCCCCAACTGGGTCGGTGACGTAGCGATGGCGACACCGACCTTGCAGGCACTGCGGTCACACTTCGGTTCCAGTATTTCTCTACTGGGGGTCATGCGACCCTACGTTGCGGATGTACTCAGTGGAACGAATTGGTTCGATCAATATTTTTTTTATGACCCTCATTCCCGAAATTCGCAACTTAGTTGTCGTCATCTTGTACGAAATTTGCGGGATGAAAAACCAGATACTGTTCTTCTTTTAACCAATTCATTGAGAACAGGAATTTTGGCATGGCTCAGCGGAGCAAAACAAAGGATCGGTTATGCACAGTATGGTCGTGGACCATTACTCACTGACAAACTAAAATTTCAAAAACAACGAGGACGATTCGTACCTACGCCAACGATGCAGGGTTATCTGAAATTGACTGAGTTTCTTGGTTGTCCACGGAAAGCTCGCTGGCCACTCCATTTGGAAACCAGCACTGAAGATGAGTTGGCGGCAGACAGGGTGTGGGAACAACTCAGCTTGCCACCAGGGGAAAAAGTCGTCGTCTTCCATAATGCTGGGGGATGGGGTGGTCACGCTTCGTCTAAAGCCTGGCCACTGGATCACGCCGCAAAGCTCGCACGGAAAATCGCCTCCCGACATGAATGCAGTGTGCTGCTCATTTGTGGCCCCAAAGAACGGGCAATGGCAGCAAAAACGGCGCTGGCTGCGTCCCATCCGCGTGTAAAAAGTCTTGCCGATCAACCGTTGAGTATCGGGCTCTCAAAAGCGTGTGTCCGACGAAGCCGATTGATGGTTAGCAGTGATAGTGGTCCGAGGCATTTTGCTGCGGCTTTTGGTGTACCGCTTGTCACACTCTTTGGTCCAACCCATACCGTTTGGGGAGACACCAACTATGATCAGATAATCTCCTTACAGACTGATGTGCCTTGTGGCCCATGCATGCAGAAAACATGTCCTTTCGGACATCATCGATGCATGGAGGAATTGACGGTCGAGGACGTGTATGCTGCAGTTACTCAGCTACTTGATCGTACCGCGATCTCGAAAATGAACCGGATTTCGCCGCTTGAAATTTTAGCCTAGAACAAAATCCAACCGGCAAAGAAATGTTTCCAAGTCGTTTGGGAAATCTGTGACGAGCAGACCACTTCCACAAGAATCAGAGGACTTCAATGCGATTGTCGACCGAGAAATCTTCAGCAGCCCGCATCGCCGCATGCTGAGCAAGTTGATAAGAGTGAAAACTTGAGCAGAACCCCTCGAGAACCACATGGGTACCCGTCATGATGACGGTTAGATTGTGAATCCTACCACTCGTATGTCGCCGCACGTCTTGGCGAACCTGGGCGGTAAGTTCACGAATACCGACGACCTGAGGCGCAGCCGTTACCGTATCTTCTGTCTCCATACTTTTCATCGGTCCGTGCATCCTTTTGACCGCTTAAAAACCTGCCCCGAGCTTCCTAGCTTGGATCACCAAGTTTAGGTTGGCTGCTCATATTCGTCAACGCCGGACTGTGTGAATATTAGATAAAGGGTCGGTATTCCTCCCGTCTAAATTCCTAGCCTCCAGTACGGTCCGAACAAAGCGATGCTAGCAGGCCAGCCTTAGGAAGCAGGCGGAACCTTGCGTGCATCCTGCAGATACCTCAGTACGCAATCGGCCAATGATTCCGCTGAATTTTGACCTGACTTCAGAACCAGTTCCGGATGTTTCGGAGGTTCGTAGGGATCGTCGATACCAGTCATCCCCTGAATCTCTCCCGCCCGCGCCTTTCGGTAGAGTCCTTTGGGATCTCGCTGTTCGCAGATTTCCAACGGTGTATCTACAAAAACTTCAATAAAATCACCTTTTGAAAGTTGGGCCCGAAC
>CAUZBD010000307.1:0-4007 GCA_963577795.1 Planctomycetota bacterium
GGTCGTAGATGCCACCGGCAGCCATTTTATCCAGACTCAAAATAGCCATCTGCTCAAGCGACTTTTGACCGCGCTCCCGCGCAAGCCGCAGGCAAAGCTTGATTTCCAGCGGATGCGGAAATTTGGGTGCCTCGCCAAATCCACCGTTTGTCGGATCGAAAGCATTCTCCAATGTGGAGACTGCCGCTTCGAGTACTTCCTCCGCCACGAGCGCGACCGGTGATGACGCAAGACCGGCTTGAAGGCTCGCCGTAAGGCGAGATGCTTGTTCTGTGATTTGTTCGCGACGATTCTGCCAGGCATCAGCCACCGAGGTCAGCACTTGATTAAATCCTGGCATGCCGTGCTGCGATCGCGGTGGCCAATAGGTGCCACCATAAAATGGCTGGCCATCTTCGGTAAGGAAAACCGACATCGGCCAACCTCCACGACCAGTGAGGGTCTGTACCGCCTGCATATAGATATGATCCAAATCAGGGCGTTGTTCTCGATCGACCTTAATCGCTACAAAATGATCATTTAAAATTTTTGCTAACTCAATATCTTCGAAGCTCTCTCGCTCCATCACGTGACACCAATGGCACGCAGAGTAACCGATGGATAAAAAAATAGGCTTTGCCTCAGATCGAGCGCGTTCAAAGGCGGCATCGCCCCAAGGATACCAATCGACCGGATTCTCTTTGTGTTGAAGCAAGTAGGGACTTGAAGCATCTGCGAGCCGATTGCTCATACTGAATTTCCTCCGCAAACCTCTGCCCGCTCAAACAAAGGCCTGGTCCTCTGCCGGAAACTTCCCACTCCGCACATCGGTACAAAAGTCCTTCACTGCAGCCACAATCTGTTCCCCGAGCGCTGCATATGCCTTCACGTGCTTGGGGACGTTCCCATCGGGAATTCCAAGCAGGTCGTTGATCACTAAAATCTGACCATCACAACCCGCACCCGCACCGATGCCAATTGTGGGAATGGCAACTTGTGCGCTTATTTGGGTGGCCGTCGCAGCAGGAACACATTCTAAGACAACGGCAAACGCCCCCGCTGTTTCCATCGCCTGCACATCCGCTTGTAACTGTTTCTGGTCACGATGCACCTTGTATCCACCCATTTGATGCACCGTTTGGGGACGGAGGCCACAGTGCGCCATCACGGGGATGCCTGCGCTGCTCAACGCTGCGACCACCTCTGCATCATCAGCACCTACCTCAATCTTGACCGCTTGAGCAGCCGATTCTTTAAGAATCCTTGCCGCATTTTCAATCGTGTTTTCAATACCCAAGTATTGTGCGGGAAACGGAAGATCAACAACGACCAGCGAAGAGGAAGCCCCTCGAGCAACCATTTCGGCATGATAGATGATCTCTTCTAATGTCACGGGCAAAGTATTCTTTCGTCCCTGAACGACCATTCCAAGGCTATCTCCTACCAAAAGACCGTCGACGCCTGCGGTTTCCAACAACCGCGCCATCGTATAGTCGTAGGCCGTAAGCATGGTGATCTTTTCACCGCGCTTTTTTTTCTCAATAAAAAACGGAATGCTTGTAGAGGGCATTTTATTCCGTGCCTCCCGAGCGACTCAAAACAAAGTTACCAAGGGAGTACGAAAGATACTCCCAGATTTTTAATAGCGACCCCACTCAGGCATGATCGAACCAAAGAGCAGGCAGACGGTATGGATCGTGCATTGTGACGCCCGCCGGAAGGTGTGGCAAGCAGTCGGGCTGGCACTATCCGATCCACTCCACTGCAAAAGACCGCGAAAGACATTGTGGTGGAATCCATTTTAAATCCGCCATTTTTTGGGAAAAAACCCATTTCTGCTCCACCACGGGGGGCCCGTTTTGTCGGTTATCGCAGCGCCGTCTCTGCACGTGGCCCCTCACGTGGTTTACAATCCTCATACGTAGAAACCCGCCCCCCTTTTCTCACCTTACAAGTCGATCGTGTCCGCATCGTATCCTCAAAATCCCGTTGCTCTGATTACCGGTGCAGGAGCACCCCGGATCGGAAACTGTGTTGCGCGCGTACTCGGCGAAAAAGGATATCAACTCGCAATCCACGCAAACGCGTCGACTGAGCAGGCAGACGCGACGGTTGCAGAACTCGAAGCAAAAGGTATTTCAGCAATGACCGTCAAGGCGGATCTGACAGATGAATCGGCCATCAAGCAGATGGTCTGCAGCGTCTCAGACCACTATGGCCATATCGAGGCACTGGTCAACTCTGCCGGAATCTGGAATTCCGGTGACCTGGAAGATGTCCGGGCGGATGATGTTCGGCACCATTTTGAAGTTAATGCGCTAGGAACATTTCTTTGTTGCCAACAAGTTGGGCTACAAATGGTGTCGCAGGATCACGGCGGTAGCATCGTCAATATAGGTGACTGGAGTACGATTCGACCTTGTGGAGATTACGCTGCCTATTACCCTTCCAAAGGAACGATCCCCACGATCACCCGATGCTTTGCAGTGGAATTGGCTCGAAGAAATCCATGCGTTCGCGTAAATGCTGTTTTGCCCGGCCCAGTTCTTTTTCCCCAAGACATGCCAGAAGCGGAACGCAAAGCAGAAATAGCGGGTACGTTGGTCAAGCGGGAGGGAAACCCTCAAAACGTGGCTGATGCTGTTTTAATGCTGCTCGAAAACGACTTTATTACTGGTGTCTCGTTGCCAGTCGATGGTGGTCGCAGCATTTACTCCGAATGAGAAACACGTAATGTCCGCAACCATCACACGGTCCAATCTTGACGGCACGATAGCCGTACTGACGCTCGATATGCCCAATAAAGGGGCCAATATTCTCTCGAGCCACGTACTGAATGAATTAGAGGAACATCTCGATGCCCTGAAAAACGAAGAGGACTTAAAAGGATTAATTATTTTAAGTGGTAAGCCAGGGACCTTTATCGCCGGTGCGGATCTTCGCGAATTTGTTGCTTCGCTCGACGCGGACCGTGCGGATATTGTTGGTCTTTGCCGCAGGGGACGTTTACTTTTTTCGAGACTACATGAACTGCCCTTTGTGTCTGTGGCTGCAATCGACGGGATTTGTGTCGGCGGCGGCGCCGAATTAGCCATTGCATGTGACCGACGGATTGTTTCCCAGTCAGCGGCCACCCAATTCGGTTTCCCCGAGGTCAAGCTAGGATTATTTCCCGGTTGGGGGGGGACCGTTTGGACGCCACGAATCGTCGGACTCTACAACGCGGTTGAAATGATCACCGGGGGAGAATCTATCGATGCCGGGCAAGCTGTGGAGATGGGACTTGCCACCCAAAGCGTGCCCCCAGAAAAATTGCTCGATGCGGCGATCCGCATGATCCATCAGGAGAATGAATCTGGTTCATTTCTAAAGGATCGCGAGCAGTGGTCGCAGCCGATTGAAATGAGTGAAACAGAACTCGGTTTTCTCGGCGTTACGGCTGCTGGATTTATCGAGCAGAAAACCAAGGGCCATTATCCCGCCCCTCTTGCTGCGCTTGAAGTTCTCCTTGGAGGGGCTACTCTCAATCCACAGGCAGCCGGGGAGTTGGAATCCGAGGAAATGGCGAATCTGTTCGGATCACCCGTCAACCGAGCTTTGTTAAACGTTTTCTTTCTCACCGACCGAAACAAAAAACAAATAGGCGCTCATGAAAATCCTGCCGCGATTGAAGCGGTTGGGGTTATCGGTGCGGGAGTCATGGGACAGGGAATTGCGTCTGCCAATATCCGCAGAAAAATCCCGACCTTGCTAAGCGATACTGCGGCAGAAGCACTCCGGAAAGGCATCCAAAGTGTTTTGGAACAAGCCTCCTACAATCGGTCTCTAAAAGGCCCTGATGTCGAACAGACCATTGCCTTGGCCCCCTTCTTGAGCCCCGCGCTACAGACAAGTGAAATGGGGCATTGCGATCTTGTCATCGAAGCGGCAGTCGAACGTGCCGAAGTCAAGAAAATAATTTTTTCGGATCTGGAAAAAGTCGTTTCGCCAAATGCCGTGTTAGCTACCAACACGTCCACGATTCCGAT
>CAUZBD010000308.1:0-4005 GCA_963577795.1 Planctomycetota bacterium
TCTAAGAGTTATGTATCTGTTTGCTCTTTCTGATCAGACTCGAATGCGACAGGCAATTCCAGCGGCCTTTGCCGAGTATTTATGGGTGATCGCCGATGCGAACGAAACCTCCAAAAATGCTTTTCATCTGAAAAAGACAGGTCTTGAACAGGCCGTATAAACCGGAGCTTGGGCGGAAACGATCACTTTGCCTGCAGTTGGGAGAGCAGCATTCAAACAGGAACACGCCCAATGTTATACGTGCTCACTCGGAGCTCAAATAGCATGCAACGTGTCGTAAAATTCTTGGGCACTCGCAAAACGATCGGCAGGATTTTTTTCCATAGATCGCATAACGAAGGCTTCTAGCTTCGGGCTAATATCTTCGTTGATATTTCGCAATGGTTCCGGATCTTTTGTGAGTACTTTGGCCAGGATTGCCACCGGGCTCTTTGCCTCGAAAGGCGCTTTTCCACACAGCAATTGATAGAGGATGACACCCAAACTGTAGATGTCACTACGCGCGTCAGCGATTCCATCAGCGGCCTCTGGCGCCATGTAGAGAGGAGTTCCGAGAAGGACACCCGGTGATGTAATACGCTCCATGCCTTCCAGTGCACGACAGAGGCCAAAATCCATCAATTTGACATCTCCTTTTGGCGCCTCAAGCCAGATGTTACTCGGCTTCACATCGCGGTGAATGAGATTTTGTTGGTGTGCTGCCTGAAGTCCATCGGCAACTTGCAGACAAATTTTGGTTGCATGGGGGATGGAAGCTCTATTTCCTTCATCCAGCCAACCAAAAAGATCGACTCCGACCAACCGCGGCATCACGATATACGGTGTATTTCCCTCATCACCGACATGAAAAACAGGGATGATACGCTCGTGTCTCAAGTTTGCCATACTTCGCGCTTCCTGAACGAACCGTTCACGCATCACCGGCATGGAAGCCAATTCAGGAAGTAATGCCTTAATAGCCACTTCCCGATTAAGGGCAGGGTCTTTTGCTAAATAGACAACACCCATACCGCCGCGACCCAACTCTTCTAGAACTTGATAGTTTCCAAAACAGGTGAAACTTGCTGAAGCAATCGATGCCTGATCTGACGTTTGGTTTTGGGCAACTTCTTCGTCAGTGTTTAATGCCCAAGCGCTCACACTTTTATTCTCAAGACGCGAGCTTGCTTCCGATTTATTAGTCTCTGAAACATTGACTTCCTCGTCAGCCGCATTTTTTTGATGGGCTACGTCGGTAAAGTGAAAGCTACAAAAGGGATCATCGTTATGCATACACGCATCTTCTGTAATTACAATGTTTTCTCGGAAGCGACGTGAGAGTCCTCGCACAATACCCTTAATCAAAGGACACAATTTACGCGTTGAAGCGTAGATGAGTTGCACTTCATTTGCCTTCACATATTGGGCTCGCAGTACCGGTGGATCGGCTTCGGGATCCGTGCTGCGAACGACCCGATGTAAAACGGTTTCTGTATTGACCAGAAGATCGAGCGTTTTCCACTGCTTGTCGACATGGTCTGGATGCAGCGCAAGCAATTCAGGTGCGATATACTCACCAAACGACTCAATAATCTCAGACTCCGGCCGGTTGGCAATCTCTGCTGCGGCCCCGATGAGCCTATAGAATTCGTCATCCGGATGGCTCGTCGCGGGCGAATAGGTTTTCAGAGGCAATCCAGCCTCCTCGAAAAGGCTTGTCCACCCATCCGATCCGAACGCGTTGTCCGTAAATCGTTGCAGTAAGAAAAAAATGACGCCGTGCATAGACTTGATATTGAAGGTTGTGTACCGAACTGTTTTCTAGCAGACGCCAAATATAAACGCCTGTCTCACCAGTATAAAAAATAAGGGCCAAAAGTACGACCGGGTAGAACGCTCTCGTTTGTTATGGACAGCAAAAAGGGTTGCTACGGGTCATAAAACCCGGGAAAAAGCGAGCTACTGCGTAGCGATCACTCTAAGCGAATTTGGTCGATAAAGAGAGTACGCGAATTTTTTAGATCGGTTACGAAGAGGGAGAGCGTGGACATCGCATCGAGGCGAAGTAGGCGATTGTCCGGACCGTTCGCAATCTCCGTAAGAGGGATTTTTATTTGATTATTTCCTGGGTGGATTAAAACAGTCGACTCAAATCGATCGTCTATAGAATTGCTCGGACCCTGATCTTCCAACTTAAGTCGGAGGGCAAGGGTCTTGGGTACACGGTGTGGAACGTGTGAAGAGCTATTTTTGTTTGGCCACACAATATCGATCTTCAGCCATCGATAAACGGACCAATCATTGGCCGGAAGTTCGATGGACACTCCTGGATAGCGACCAACTCCTAGCACAAGTCTTCCAGAAAACTTTCCAGTCACCGCATGCTTACTGCTTTGCGTGAGTTGAGCTTCTCTGGTCTGCCATCGCAGGAGTTCGTCGGTGGATTCAAAATCCGCCAACACAGGAAAATCATATCTCGCCTGGAGGGTATCCCAGATGCCACGAACTCCATAGAGACACCCGGCGATGATCAGCAGTATCGCTAAAAGACGTGGGAGCCACTTGCGGGACAAATTTCCCATTGCATGGCTAAATGAAAAAAGAATACCCGCGGTGATACCCAAAATATTCGCCAGCCCATCGTGCCAGTTGCTATCACGGCCCACCCATGATTGCGCTGCTTCTAGACCTAGGGCGAGAATCAAAAGGAGTATCCAAAAAAAGAAAAGGTTGCAGGAGTTTTCGTGTTGATGACGCCGCCGTTTTTGATCGAGCAGGAAGGCAAACAGGGCAAAAAATGGTGCATGTAAAAAATCCATGCCGTAACCAAAGAGGCGACTCATGTCGGGCATCGGCATGAGGAGCAGCAACGCAGCAATCAAAAGACCAATGCCTAAAGAGAGGAGGATTGGCCTTCCTCTCGTTGGCTTGACGTGGACAGTGCGGTGCATAGCTTAATGCCCCATTCCCTAGACTTTTATATTTTTCCAACCGCCATGGTAAAACCGATAGAGAACCATCAGACAACGTGCAACGAGATCAATCAACATCGCATACCATGCCCCAATGACCCCCCACTGGAAAACGTCGATTGCGAGGTAGGTGAGCGGAATGCGGATGCCTAAAAAACCGACAAAGGTGAAGAGTAGTGGCCACCGCGTATCGCCTGCCCCCCGGAGTGCCCCAATCAAAACCATTTCGATGGCCAACGGAAGCATTGCCAGGCCTGCGATTCGTAAAAGCTGAGCAGACAAAACAGCAATCGACGCATCTTCGGGTGCCAGAAAGAATCCCGCTAGCTGCAGTCCGCCGAAGTAAAAACCGATCCCCACGGTGGTCATGATTCCACATGCGGTGACGCAGGCGAGCAAAACGCTGCGGCTCGCGCGTTGCGTATCTCCTGCCCCGAGGTACTGACCGGCCAGCGTGGTGGCTGCCAGTGAAAAGGCAGCACCTGGTAGAAAGCCCAATGATTCGAGTCGGATTGCCACACTGTGTGCCGCCGCCGCTTCGTTACCAAGGCGATTGATGAGCGAGATGAACCAGAGATTGCAACCAATAATAGAAACTACGTCCAATCCCCCTGGGATACCGATTTTCAATAATCGGCCAATCATTGAAAATGTTGGACGCAACGAGCGGATTTCAATCCGCAGTCCACTCCGACCCCGGATCAAGACGATGAGTACGAGTAAGGCCCCCGTTACATAGGCCGTGGCAGTTCCAATGGCCAACCCATCCCATTTGAGCGCTGGAAACGGCCCGAGTCCGATTACAAAGGTGCAACTGACGACAATGTTGACCACATTGACAACCGACATGACCCAAAACGCGGTGATCATATCACCGGCCCCCCGTAAAGCCGCTATTCCAACACGCTGTAACATGATGGCCGGTACCACGGGCAGAATGAAATCGAGATAGCGGACAGCCAACGCCGCGGCTTCATTTTCAAGACCGAGAAGAAATACAGCCGGTTTTGCGAGCAGAAATCCGAGCAGGGTGACCACGGTTGCCAATAGAATC
>CAUZBD010000309.1:0-3984 GCA_963577795.1 Planctomycetota bacterium
TGATCGTCGGATTGAAAAAATGATCAATCCATGCGATCTGTTTGTTCTTCAAAAGGTGCGTTTTTTTTAACGGCTTTTTGAATTGCTGCAACCATTCCTTCCATGGTAAAGCTGGCTGCTTCGACGTCTGGTTCGTATCCCGCCTCACGCAAAGTTGCAGAGGTGATCGGACTGATGCTTGCTAAGCGGACCTGATGTAAGGTGGAACCAAAAAGCGAAATAAGCGAACGGGCAATCGCAGAACTGGTTACGGTAACCCAATCTATTTGCCGATTAGAAATCGCTTTTGCGATTTCTGGATCAACCTCGACAACATCAGAGCTTTCGTAAACGACAATCTGGTCGACATCTGCACCGGCGTCTGACAATGATTCTGCCAAAACCTCTCGACCCCGACTTGCACGTGCCAGTAAAAAACGGCTTCCCGTTGCTTGACCCTGAAACAACGCGGCCAACTCTTCTGCACAATATTCCTCCGGTTGTGCAGCCACCTTCAAATGGTAACTTGCCAAGGCAACGGCGGTCTGGGGACCGATCGCTGCCAACCGCACGCCCCCTAAACACCGGAGGTCCTCATGAATTTCACAAAACCGATCGAGAAAAAAACGTACACCATTCACACTCGAAAACACCAACCAATCGTATTGCTCGATCCGCCGCATCGCCTCATCTGCAGCAGACCAGTCGAGCGGAGCGCTAATCTCAATCGCCGGCTGCAGGAAACAGCCAGCTCCAAGTTCGGTGAACATCCGCGACAATGTAAAAGCCTGGGCCTGGGGTCGCGTGATTAAAACCGTTTGACCCAATAGCGGCTTCCGGGTGAACCAGGAGGGGAAGGTAACAGACTCGGCGGCACAGCCGACAAGAATCACGGCTGGTGGACGCATCTTCCGCTCGGATAATTCAGCAGCAACCTCCTCGAGAGTGCAGTAAATCACTTCCTGATCCGTCCAAGAACATCGTCGAACGATCGCAGTCGGGGTATGGGCATCTCGGCCCGCCTGTATCAATGCCCTCGTCCAATCGAACGCTGTGGTCACACCCATATAAAAAATCAGCGTCCCCGGAAAAGTTGCGAGCGATTGAAAATCAAGTTTTGAAACAGCTTCACCATTTTGTTCGTGACCTGTGACCATGGCCACTGCGGAAGCGTACTTGCGGTGCGTCATAAAAACGCCCGCGTAGCTGGGGGCTGCCAGTGCGGCAGAAATACCCGGAATAATCTCCCAGGCAATCCCCTCCTCTTCAAGCGCTGCAACCTCTTCAGCGAGTCGGCCAAATACTGCCGGATCGCCGCCTTTGAGTCGGACAACTCGCTTCCCTTGTTGTGCAAATTCGATCATTTTCTGATTGATCTCGGCTTGAGACAAAATCCGACCGCTGCCGTGTCGTCCGAGACAGATCTGCTGTGCGGTCAGTGGAACCGGTTCGAGAACCAATGGATTTACGAGAAAATCGTAAAGCACGACATCCGCCTGCGCAAGCAGTTCGAATCCTCGAACCGTGATCAAACCCGGATCGCCAGGTCCGGCTCCTACGAGGTAAACACAGCCCGCTCGAGAAGAAGCATAGTCGGTATCTCCATCTCTGAGGGTTTGACGCGTACGCTGATTCATGTCTCTAATTATAAGGTCTGACAAACAGATTACAGAGTACCATGGAAGATGGTTCCGACAGAAAGCAACTAGGATTTGTTGGTTACTTTTTTGTTATCGAAGCGTTGCCGAATCCTCTGCACATCCTCTGCACATTGCCCCCGCTCATATTCATGTTAAAATTGCAGGTGGGTTTAAACATCGCCTGTAGGCAGAACCGACTCGACCCCAATCTTTTACAATTTGATGAAGGGGCCGTCTTCAGCGCAAGCAAGAATCCTATGGCAACAAAAAAAGACGAAAAGCCAAAAGATGAGGGACCGGATTCTCAAATTGAAGAGAATGCTGGAGACACTAATCTCAAACCAATCTCTGCGAGTCAAAGAAGTCGACTCCAAAAATGCTTTGAGCACGGAAGCAGGCTCTCAACCAAAGGAGAATTTGACTATGCCGACCAGATGTTCCAACAGTGTGTCTCTGGTGATCCGGGCAATTTAATCTATACGCAAAACCTTCTCATCAATCTAAAAAGGAAATACAACAACAATAAAAAGGGGGCCAAAATGGCAGGCCTCCGCACAGCGGGAGCCAAGGCACGTTTGAAAAATGCACAGCGAAAAAAAAACTGGGGCAATGTGATCAAAGCTGGCTTGGAGTGCCTGCACTACAACCCCTGGGATGCTGGCATTTTAGGTGACATTTCGAAAGCTTGTGGAGCTCTCGAAATTCCGGAGTCGCAAATCGAGTACCTCAAAATCGCACTCGAGGGCAATCTCAAGAACATTGCCCTTAACCGGTCCGCAGCAATTGCCTTTGCCAAAATAGCTCAGTTCGACGAAGCCATTGCCTGCCTCGAAAGAATTGCTGCACAGCAGCCCCATAACCAGGAGGTCGCTCGCGAAATAAGCCAAATGACGGTGAACAAAACCATCCATCGCGGGGGGTACGATCACGCAGAAACCTCACTCGATGTCAGTGTTGAAAAAAAAGCACAAGACAAGTTAACTGGCGGCGCCATGGAGCTCTCCGAGGAGCAGCAACTGCGGCGAGAAATCCGACGCCATCCTGAAGAAGTGACCAATTACATCCATCTTTCGGATTATTTCTTCAAACTCGACGATTTTGAAGCCGCTCAACAGATTATGGCCGAGGCCGCTGAAGCCACCGGCGCTGTGCGTGCAACTGAGGAACTCGAAGACATTCAATTACATCGTACACGCCTCGAACTTCTTCGTGCAAAGAAGCGTGCTACGGAAAGTCAAAAATCTGAGGATGCGGGCCTCTATAAACGGATGAAAGAAGAACTAAATAAAAGGGAGCTGGCAATTTTTGCGTCGCGATCAGAACGGTATCCTGGCGATCTAAAAATTAAATACAACCTGGGGTTGCGACTCAAGCGTGCTGGCAACTACGAACAGGCCATCAAAGAATTTCAGCAGGCCCGAAACGATATGGACCGTGCTGCTGTGGCCAGTCTCGAAACGGGTGAATGTTTTCAGCAAATCCGGCAGACGCGCCTCGCGCTCGATGCATATAAAATGGCAATCGATTACTGTACCGCAAGCTCTGACGAAGAAACCAAGAAGTTAGCGCTCTACCGGGCAGGCTGGCTCAGCATGAAGCTGCGTGACAACGAAAATGCCCAGAAGTTTTTCTCGCAACTGGCAAGTATCGATTTTGGGTACAGAGACGTATCTTCACTGCTGGACGAAGTTTCCTAAAAAAGCAGATCGTGATGCCGCTGAATCGTAGGGCAGCCGCGAGTAGGTGGGCAGGCACCAACGACGAACCGGCGTTTACCGCGATGCCGTAGAGGGAGGTGACTAGACAGCCGCAGCCCGAAAGACCATGATGGGGGGCTAGTCTGGTTGTTCACCGACTGGGGTCATCCGACGCAAAACACATTCCCTAAAACACTTTTCTCGAAAACACCGACAGCGAATTATGCCGAATTCAAACAGCGCAAAAAAACGTCTTCGACAAAACAAAAAAAGACGTCTTCACAACAAAACGATAAAGAGTTCTTTAAAAACACAGCTTCGTAAAGTACACGCAGCCGTTGCAGGGGATGATCCGGATGCTCGTGAGGGTGCCTTCCAAGCTGCGGTCAGTAGCCTGGACCGCGCGGCGGCCAAAAAAGTAATTCACCCCAACGCGGCTGCTCGACTCAAATCGCAACTTTCTTCGAAGGTCAAAGCTGCCAAGGCAAATGCTTAAAGTTAGACAACCGGCAGCAAACAACATTGCCAGCAGCGAGAACTGTGGCCAGGTTCCCGGTCGCTGCAAGTGCAGTCAAGTCATTGGCTAATTCGCCTCTGGACTACCGTGGATATCATCCCGATTGAGGTGAAGGCGGAGGAATGCTGCACGGGCTACATTACGATCTGCC
>CAUZBD010000310.1:0-3945 GCA_963577795.1 Planctomycetota bacterium
CGCTTGAGTGGCTTGCTTTGATGTCGCAGTGTGGGGTGGGGATATTCAACAATTTCCACCAGATCATACCTTTCACAGAGAGGCGCAAAGGCCACGTGATAGCGCTTTTTTATCCCAAATAGGGCGCTGGGTGATTCGCTAAATGATTTGCCGTGTTGTGCTGGATGACTTCGGGTAAACTAACCAGAGATGAAGTATATCCCTGGGACTTCTTTTTTTCAGGCCCCATGTTCGCTCCCCAAACATTCCCCGTCGATCGGCAAGCGGATTCAAGCGTTCGACGCATGCTGCCGGCGTGGCTCACTTCGATGGTCTTCCATTGCCTGCTGCTGATCGTGCTGGTTCTGAGTATGCGTTCTATCCCGCGAGGAGTTGTAGCGGAACCCGATCGAACAACAGGAATTGTACTCAAGCATGTGACCCAGACAGGTGAATATTACGAAGGAGAAGACTTAGATCGCGAAGTGGCCGCAGATTCAGCCGCCGCGACAGAAACCGCGCTGAGTGCGGGGGTGCTACCTGGTGAGGGAGAGGCCCCATTGGAAGCCAGTGCTTTCCTTCCCGATCCTGCCTCTGGCGCCGGTCCGGAAGCAGCGGCCAAACCGGGTGGAGGCCGATTGAGTTTAGCTGGAAATGGCGAAGGAGCAAAAAATGTTGATGGCGGAAAAGTACGTACCGGAATATTCGGCGTGACAGGTGTCGGGAATAAATTCGTCTATGTCTTTGATCGTTCTTCCAGTATGGAAGGGCGACCGCTTGCGGCTGCCAAGCAAGAACTTACAAACAGTCTTGAGAGGCTGGGGAAACTCAATCAATTTGAGATTATTTTCTACAACGAATTTTTAGACATTTTTCATCCCACTGAGAACCAAAAACTTTCTGGACGACTTTTTTTTGCCACCGCCCCCAATAAAGCTGCTGCCGACAACTTTATTCGACGCGTTACCGCTAGTGGAGCAACTCGGCACCTTGAGCCCTTACTGAAAGCGGTCGCTATGAACCCGGACAATATTTTTTTTCTTACCGATGGCACCGAACCGAGACTCAATGATGAAGAGCTTTTTCGAATCCGCCGTCGAAATGGCGGTCGCGCGTCGATCCATGTCATCCAGTTTGGCAGTGAGGTCGATGTGGGAGACAACTGGATCAAAAAATTAGCGCGGCAAAATCGAGGGGATTATCTTTTTTTTAATACCGACAGGCTCAGTCCCATTAATGTGGAAAACTAACTCTCCCTTGGCGGTAAGCCGTACCGTGTGCAAAGCGTCCCTACAATTTAGCTGCTGTATGATTGCCATGGGCGTGCTTGCTTCCGCTTGTGCCGCTTTTATTCCCTCGGCACATGCGGATACAAAGCAAACGGATACGGTCTATTTTTTGGACCGTGGAACTGTGCGGCAAGTCAAGGGCACCATCACGGATTTTAATGGCCAGGGACTGCGAATTCTTTCGCCAAGTGGTCAAGAACGCGTGATCTCTGCCGAAAACGTCACCCGTATCGAGACCCGGCGAACTCCTGCGCAGCGCGCGGCTCGGCTGGCGGCGAAGGCAGGTCAAAACGCAAAGGCTGCCAGTACGTATTACCGTCTTTTGCAAAGCGCGGCAGAGAGCCGTGGTTGGGTACGACGTGAAATTCTCAACGAATTGGTCCTCGCGCTGCGAGCAGATGGAAAATACTTTCAGGCGAGCAAAGGTTTTTTGGCATTACTGGGCGAAGATCCGGGAACCCCCTATTTCAATGCAATTCCACTCGTCTGGACCGGAGGAAGAACACTCCTTCCCCAAGCAGAAGGCACCGCAATCGAGTGGCTCGGCAGCCAAAGGGCAGCGGAGAGGTTCCTTGCCGGTAGCTTACTGCTTGGCTCAAAAAATGCTCAGCAGGCCGAGCGTGTGCTGGAAGCATTGAAAGATAGCAAAAGAGAACCGATGGCCTCGCTTGCGGCCGCACAATTACTTCGCCTACGTATACCCCAGGCAACCGAGAAAGATATTCAAGCTTGTCGGCAAACGATCGACCGGCTTCCCCTGTCGCTTCGAGGAGGCCCTTATTATATTTTGGGAAGACTTTATGCGGCCCAGGGGAAAAATCGTGAGGCAGCGGTAGCCGCCATGCGGGTGCCTATCCTCTACAGCGATGATCCAAATCTTGCTGCCGAGTCGCTGCTGACGGCGGGAAAGTCCATGATTAAATCTGGTCTGGTCGAGGACGGTCAAAGAATTTATAGCGAATTAATAAACACGTACCCACAAAGTACAGCGGCGAACGACGCCAAACAAAGGAAAGCGGCACTCAACGTGCTGCCTTAAAATAGTACTGTAATGAATTTCTCCTTTTTTCTCTGTAGTCGTTTTCTCATGCCATTCAGTACAGGCTGTTGTCTTCTCATTGCCGGACCCCTATTTGCCGCCGATTCATCGGGAGCCTCTCCGGCAGAAAATAATCCGGGGCAGGATGGTTTTTTCGAGATTGTATTTTCTGGTGGCGTGACCGGTTTTCTGATCGTCATGTTGTTGTTGGCCCTTTCACTTACTTTGGTTGCTCTGATTGTCGAGCATTTGTTTTCAATCCGCCAAAACATTCTCCTGCCACCCGGATTGGCTGAGGAGGCCCAAAAAAGGCTCCTTGCGGGAGATGCAACGGGAGCGGATGCCGCCTGCAGAGCACAACCCAGTTTTTTAGGATTTGTGCTGCAGGCAGGTATTGCCGAAACGGACGGTGGTTGGAGTGCGGTGGAAAAAGCCATGGAGGATGCGGCGGCAGAACAGTCGGCGAGACTCTTCAGAAAAATCGATTATTTGTCGGTGATCGCGAATATCGCCCCCATGGTTGGTCTGTTGGGCACGGTGTTCGGAATGATCTTCGCGTTTCAGGAAGTGGCGAGCACCGAGGGAAGCGCGCGGGCTGCAGACCTCGCCACGGGAATTTATCAAGCGTTGGTGACCACCGTCGGGGGACTCTTGGTGGCCATTCCGGCTTTGGCTGCATTTGCTATTTTTAGAAATCGTATCGACCAATTGGTGGGCGAAGGATCCTATTTGGCGCAACAAGTCTTTTTGCCTTTAAAGCGTCGACGCAATCAACGTAAACAGGCAAGTGGTGCGGCAACTTCGCCAGCTCCACCCCCGTCAAACTAGACGCGTGAACTGGTAGTCAGCAGGTATTCGATGCGTATTCCTCTTAGCAACCATCGTCGTCGTCTGGAAATGAATATGACACCCATGATCGACATCGTCTTCTTGTTGATCATTTTTTTCCTTGTTTCAAGTCATCTTCAAAAACAGGAAGCGCACGCCGAACTCGACTTACCCGCTGCGGAAACCGGAGAAGAAAATTCCACGACGGATCTGAGAAAACTGACGATCAATATTTCACCAGAACAATCGGGGTTCAAAATTTCCTTTGGGACAAGAACTGTGCCGATCGAGAAGCTGTCGGCCCAGTTGCAAAATGAGTTAAAACGAGCGAAGGGGAAGCTTGAGGTGCGTATTCGCGGCGATCGTGCTGTACCCTACCAAGCCGTTGAGCCGATTTTGGTCAGCTGTGCGAAGTTGAATATCTGGAATGTCCATTTTGCAGTCATCGGGCCTGAAGCGACATCGACGCAATTTTCCCCTTGATAAAACACCATTCTCAGTCCTTTATTTTTTTCTCGCTGATAGCAAAGGAACCTATACAACACACATGCGGATGCCCAATTACAATGCGCGGTTTGACGACCGCCAGGATGTAACGATGACGCCGATGATTGATGTGGTGTTTCTCTTGCTTATTTTTTTTATCTGCACAGCCAGCTTTCAGATTGTAGAGCAAAATTTACCGAGTCGTGTGCAATTGGATGTTCCTCCTGGTGCAGAGCCGATACCGGCCAATCAACAAATAGAAGATGTGGACGCCGTGATCGTAAAAATTGGTTGGCAGAACGATGAACCGACGTGGGGCCTGAA
>CAUZBD010000311.1:0-3940 GCA_963577795.1 Planctomycetota bacterium
TACGATGGCCGCGTTGTTTCCAATTTTATCGGGCAGGCATTACGCGGGGAGGACATCACCGTTTTTGGTGACGGAAGCCAGACACGATCTTTTTGCTACCGCGATGATTTAGTCGAAGGAATGATCCGGATGATGAACGGACCGGATACATTCACAGGCCCGGTGAATCTGGGAAATGCGGAAGAGTTTACGGTTCTCGAATTGGCAGAACTGGTCATTGAGATGACCGATAGCAAGTCCCGAATCGTCCACAAAGAATTGCCTGCCGACGATCCGCTGAGACGTCGGCCCGATACAACCCTGGCCGAAGAACAGTTGAACTGGAAACCAACCGTTTCTTTACGCGAAGGGCTCGGGCATACGATTGACTGGTTCCGCCAGATCGAATGGACAGACTACCGCCCGCCGACCCCAAACTACTAATCTTTTCGCTGGCAACCTTTGCGCAGCCGTCATGCCTTATCCGATCGGAACCCCAAAGGGTAGTTCACAGCATGTGTTGCGGGGCAATTGATTGTCTCCGGCCCCGAAACACAGTACCCTACAGGGAGAACCATTGCGGAAGAGAACCTTTGTGTTTCCTCCGCATGCGTCCCCCGTTTGCGGGGAAAAATTCCTACGCACACAGAGAGTGCGAGCAGGAGAGGCAATGTCCAGCGAATCTTCTTCGGTTGACACACAATACGTCCAAGCGACGAAGCAGCAAGTCCGCAACATGGTCGCGGAGATTGCGCAGCTGGCAAAGTCGGATGCCGATGCTGCGCAGTTTTATGAAGCACTTCTGACGCGCGCTGTTTCGGCTCTTGTGGCAACCGGTGGTGCGATCTGGATGCTCGATGATGAGCAGCGGTTACAACTTAAATACCAGATCAATCTGCAGGGAACAGGACTGGCTGAAAACGAAGAAGCACAACTGAAACACCACCGTCTCCTGCAACACAGCTTGAAAGAGTCCGAAGGGATGCTCGTCGCTCCACAGTCGGGCGGTGAGGGCGAAGAAGAGGGGGCAAATCCGACCGACTGGCTCCTCGTCCTCGGCCCGGTCGTGAGCGACCGAGCAGTACGAGGCGTGATTGAAATTTTCCAGCGTCCGGGTGCCGGGCCGGTAACGCAGCGGGGCTATCTGCGATTTTTATTGCAACTCTGCGAACTGGCGGGCAATTACCTCGCCTCACAAAAACTTCGCAGCTTTGAAGATCGCCAGACGCTCTGGGGCCAATTGGAACACTTCACCCAAGCGGTCCATGCGAGCCTGGACCCCCTACGAACTGCCTACACGGTTGTCAATGAAGGCAGACGGTTGATCGAGTGCGATCGAGTCAGCTTGGCGATTACGCGAGGCCGCAAATGCCGTATCGAAGCGATCAGCCATCAAGACACCATCGATCGCCGCTCAAACATTGTGGTTTTACTTTCTCAGTTGGCCACGCGCGTGGTCGCCACCGGTGAACCACTCTGGTATGTCGGCAATACGGAAGATATGCCACCCCAGGTCGAAGAGGCGATCCACCACTATGTAGACGAATCGCATGCAAAAGTCGTTGGTGTGCTGCCTCTTCTAAAACCCCTCGACCAGGAGCGAGAAGCCGGGGACGAAGACGAAGACGAAGAAGACACGGTCGTCGGGGCATTGATCGTGGAACAATTCGATCAAACCAGTCTTTCCGATCGCGTCCGCAAAAGGGTCGAGGTCGTCAAAGATCATGCCGCATCGGCCATGGCAAACGCCTTAGAACACGATGGTATCTTCCTGATGCCCGTCTGGCGAACCATCGGAAAATGGCGATGGATTGTACGAGCAAAAACGCTTCCCAAAACCGCGGCCGTGGCCGCATTGATCGGCATGCTCATCCTGGCTTTGATCCTGATTCCGATCGATTTTGAAATTGAAGCCCGTGGCCAACTACAACCGGCTGAAAGGCAGGATATTTTTGTCGAAGAGGGTGGATTGATCAATAAAATTTATCCAAACATTCACCACGGTACTCGCGTTCAAAAAGGGCAGCCTCTCTTAAAACTGAGCAGCCTCGATCTTGAGGGACAACTGACCGATATCCAAGGTCAACTCAACGCGACCGGCGAGCAACTGCGATGGATCAACAATTCTCTGGCCGGTGGTAGCGACGATCTTCCGCTCAGCGAGCGGCATCGTCTCCGGGGCCAGCAGATGCAACTCCAAAAAACGTCGCAATCGCTAAGCAAACAACTCGACGTTCTTCACGAAAAAGAAAAGCGACTCGTCATCAAAAGCCCCATGAGTGGGCAAATCGTGACCTGGGATGTCCGGCAACGACTTTTCGGGAGGACCGTGGAACCGGGCCAGATCGTATTAAGTATTGCCCAACCGGAAAAGGACTGGGAACTGGAACTCGAGGTTCCGGACGACAAAATCGGTTATATCGCAGAGCGTGAGGTCGAACTTGCTACGGAAACGCCCCCTAGGACCATTACGGTGACGTATATCCTTGCAACCGAACCGGATCGCGAAATGGAAGGCAAAATAAAAGAAATTCAACAAACCGCCGAAGTCCGAAAAGACCAGGACAACACCGTGCTGGTCCTGGTGAAGATCGATCGCGATTCGATCGATCCACAACAGTTGCGCATGGGGACCAGCGTAAGTGGCAAGCTTGATTGTGGTCGTCGCTCGATCGGTTTTGTCCTCTTCCATGACCTGATGGCGTGGATTCAAACAAAGATACTGTTTCGTCTGTAAGCTTTCTCCTTTTCCGGCTCCGGCCAGAAATGCTGCCAACACGGAGTAACTTTGATGGTTCAACGCACAATGGCTCACAGCAGGATGGCGCAGCAATGCCTCCGCAGACTTTCCCTCTTGCTTGTTGGCTGCATCGGCACAGCCGGAGGCAGCGTGGGCTGGGAAGCGGCCTGCTGGGGGGAGGATATTCTTGTTGAAGATTGCTACGTCTCTCCTCTGAACGACGTCGATGTTCCGGCAGAAGCCCAGGGGGTGATTCACGTGCTGGATGTCGATGAAGGCCAGACGGTCGTCGCTGGGCAGGGACTGGCAACAATCGACGATCGTGAGGCACAGATCAATAAAGATTTAGCAAAAATTGAATTAGAAAAAGCAGCCGAACAGGCGGCCAACGATGTGCGTATCCGCTATGCCCGCGAGGATGCCAAGGTCTCGGCTTCGGAACTTGATGCTGCAAGAACCGCAAATCAACGGCAACCCGGTACGTTTGGTGAGGCGGAAATGCGCAAAATGCGACTTCAACTCTCCCGCTCCACACTCGGGATCGAACAGGCGGAACTTGATCAGAAGGATTACATCTACGCCCAAGAAAGCAATACGGTCAAACTCCGGGCTGCCGAGGAGGAGATCGGTCGACGCAATATCGAAGCCCCCTTTGCCGGCGTGGTCGTGGATATTCAAACGCGTAAAGGAGAATGGGTGAACCCCGGCGATCCACTTCTGCGACTGGTACAGATGGATCGCTTGAGTATCGATGGCTTTCTCAACGTCAAAGATGACCGCGGACGGGTCCAAAAGGGAATGCCTGTCGTGGCGACGGTCGATACGGGTGCAGCAAAATTTGAGACCAAAGGAAAAGTTTCTTTCATCAGCCCGCTGGTGCAGGCAGGGGGCAACTTCCGTGTCCGCGTGGAAGTTAAAAACACGCAAAAAGACGGCCAATGGATGCTTCGTCCGGGATTGCCCGCTACGTTTCGCATTCCTGTTAACTAATTAATGATTACGCTCACCGACAGTCTCGTATCGGCCTCTTCGCGTCCGCTAAGCGTTCGCTGCCGACCTGATCTTACGAGCCGCAAGCAACTTTATCACGGCACCCCCTATTGGATTGTAAAAGAACCGATAGGACTCAATTACTTTCGCTTTCAGGAAGAAGAGTTTTCCATCCTGCAAATGCTCGACGGTGAAACCAGCCTTGATACGATCAAACAGCAATACGAGGCC
>CAUZBD010000312.1:0-3936 GCA_963577795.1 Planctomycetota bacterium
GGGGCTCTCCGTGGGCTGGGGGCCCATGCGTTTGGTCTCCCTGTCGATGCCTCCGGAGTGATTCCCGAAGTCCTCGAAGAAGTTCTGCAAAAGGCGCGTGCCGAAGGGAATTCTAATCGTATTAAAGCGCTTTATCTAACGACCTACTTTGACAATCCAAGTAGCATTACCACCTCGACCGAGAGGCGAGAAAAAATTTTTGAGATCGTAAGTCGACACAATCACCAGCATCACCAACTCTATATTATTGAGGATGCTGCTTATCGCGATTTACGATATTTTGGTAAAGATCTTCCCAGTCTGCTTTCGCTCGATAGGCAAAATAAGACCGTGATCCACACCAGTTCTTTTTCCAAGTCGTTTTCCCCGGGCTTAAGAGTTGGCTGGGGTGTTCTGCCGAAGGATCTGATCACACCGCTGAGCAATCACCAGGGAAACATGAATTTTGGTGCGCCACACTTTAGCCAGAAAATTATTCTTGAGGTCGTTCAAACAGGGGATTTTGATCTGCATCTGACCAAGCTACGTTTGACCTATCAGCAGAAACTTGAGACGATGACCGCAGCAGCAAATAAATATTTAGGTGATTTGCCAGAGGTGACTTGGTTGCCTGCAGAAGGGGGTTTGTACATCTGGATGCGATTGGCTGGGATCAATACAGGAACCGAGGGCCCGTTGTTTTCTCGAACTCTTGAAAAAGGTGTATTATACGTTCCCGGATGTTATTGCTATCCGAGTACAGGAGATCCCCCGGCCAACGATCGGCTCCGCTTAAGCTTTGGTGTGCAGTCTCCCGAACGTATCGCGCAAGGAATGCAATTGCTCGCGGAGGCGATTCGCGAAACGCTTGCTCAAAAAGAACCCCAGTATTAGTGATTGAAAATCACTGATGTGCTTAAAACAATGACCATCATTGATCGTTATCTTCTGAAAAACTTTTTAGGCGTTTTTGCAGTCTTTTTTATCAGCTTCTTCGGCCTGTTTGTGGTGGGAGATACGGTCAATCACTTTGGCGAACTTCAGCAGTATGCCGAGTCACACGGCGGTTTGCTTCGCGTCGTTTTGGAATACTATGGGCTACGCGCACTTGTTTTTTTTGATTGGATGAATCCCCTGCTGATTCTCGTTGCCACCATGTTTACGATTGCTTCTTTTCGACGACATAACGAGATGACTGCTCTAATGGCCGCCGGAATTCGGAATGCACGGATGATTCGTCCACTTTTAATCATGGCAAGCGTTCTGGTTTTGCTTGCAGTTGCTAATCGAGAATGGGTGTTGCCCGCCTTCCGCCAGCATTTAAGCACGAATATTCAGGATATGCGCGATCGCAAAACGGATGCGATTGTGCCTGTTTACGACAATCAGACAGATATTCTTTTAAGTGGCGAAGGGATTGTCTTGGCTGATGAGCGGATTGTTGAGCCAAATTTCTTTCTGCCACGAACTCTGGATCGCTACGGAGTTCAATTGCTCGCTCGGGAGGCGGTTTTTCAGCGTTCAACCCATGGACACCCTCCGGGTTATCTTCTTTCTGGACTCAAGCAACCGGAGGGACTCGCCACTGAATCAAGCCTTCAACTTAATGGTGTGCTGATTCTCTATACACCGCAGGACACGGCATGGCTGAAGACAGACCAATGTTTTGTTGTCAGTCATGTCGAACCCAAACTCTTGGCCGGGGGTGGAAAATGGCAGCAATTTTCCTCGACTCCCGAACTGATGGAGGCTCTGGAGAATCCAAGTGTGAAACATAATCCTGGAGTTGAGGTGGAACTCCATTCACGTTTTGTCCAGCCTTTTTTAGACCTCAATCTACTCCTGTTGGGGTTACCGTTGGTCTTGACCCGCCAATCGCGAAGTCTTTTTCTCTCAGTCGGATTATGTGTTTTACTGATCGTCGCCTTCATGTCCGTTACCATGCTTTGCCATAGCCTAGGAAATACGGCGATGCTCAGCCCACCCCTTTCCGTCTGGCTGCCGCTGATACTTTTTGTCCCTTTGGCTGTTGCGTTAAGTCTTCCACTCTGTGAATAACAGTCGAGCATGCTGGTCTCGATAGATTCAGGATGTGGACAACAGACCCAATGTCTATCAAAAACGACTTTTCAATAAATGCCCGTTGTGACAATTGTTAGCGGAAGGTACCGTACTCTTTTATGGAACAAGATGTGATTTACCAAGCAGCGGTTATGCGCTTTAAAGAACTTTTCGCACGAGCCACAGAGGGTCCGCTCCGGGAACCCGCAGCGATGGCTCTTGCAACCGTGGATGCCGACGGGCGGCCTTCGTTACGCGTGGTATTATTGCGAGGGATGGATGAAAGAGGATTTGTCTTTTTCACGAATTCGCTTAGCGCTAAGGGACAACAATTAGCTGCCAACCCACAGGCCGCCCTGTGTTTTCATTGGGATTTTTTAGGTGAGCAGGTACGGGTTGAGGGACACACCAAAAAAGTAGACGAGGAAGAATCAGACAATTATTGGGAGCTTCGGTCGAGGGAGAGTCGTCTTGGCGCGTGGGCTTCTCAGCAATCGCAACTGCTGGCGGATCGGCGTGAACTCGAGTCGAGAGTCGAAGAGTTTGAAGAAAAATTTGCAAACCAGGATGTCCCGCGGCCGCCCCACTGGTACGGTTATCGCGTTGTTCCTGAGCGAATTGAATTCTGGCAGGAGGGGGCCAATCGATTGCATGCACGGACCATTTATGAAGAAGCGCAGACGGGATGGAAGATATTTTCAATTTACCCCTAGCAGCCTTCTGGGCGGTGTTGGTGAGGGAGCCGTTTTCTTAGCAGCCTTCAAGCTATCAGGGGCGACGATAGCATCCGGCTGACTCGCTTCATCACAAGGTGCTTTTCGACAAGGTGCTTTTTGGGGTCACCCCGGTCCGGTCTTCTTGTGGGTCCCCTTTGGTTGAGAAACTGCCGTTGTGAAGGGATTTAGCGTTCTCTAGAATCGCATGCCCAATGCCTTGTGCGATGGGCCGTTGTTTTCACATTTTCTCTGCATTGCTACAGGTATCGATTTCCATGCGGAATATCGGTCGCGATCTCTGCCTGCTTTTAGCCGTCGCGCTGTTTGCGCTCTTCGTTCGGCTCGACGGCTCACGCCTCTGGGATCGAGATGAAACACGCAACGCCCGTTGTGCGGTAGAAATGCAGCAGCGGAACGATTGGGTGGTCCCCACTTTCAATGAGGAATTACGCGATGCCAAACCGGTTCTGCTCTACTGGCTCATTCGCTGTTCCTATACCGTCTTTGGCGTGAATGAGTTTGCCGCACGATTTCCTTCGGCCCTGTTAGGGCTCGGTACGGTTTTGGCGACCTTTATGATTGGTCGGCGGCTATTCAGCCCCGAAGTGGGGCTGCTTGCCGGCATCATTTTGGCCACCAATGTGATGTTTGAAGTAGCGAGCCATGCCACAACGCCCGATGCATCGTTGATTTTCTGTACTACCTTGGGCTTGATGGTTTTTGTACTCACGACTTTTAAACCCCGCTCCACGGCTGCAGTTCGCACGGCACCATCGCTGCGAATAGCGGGACACTATTTCTGCCCTACGTGGCTGGCCGCCGTGGCACTCTATGCGGTCTTTGGCGTCGGCGTCCTGGCCAAAGGTCCGGTCGGCCTGATTCTACCCACTGCGGTGATCGGAATGTTTCTTTTGATTTTAAATCTACCGGCCCGTGAGCATGCTAGTGTTCCCCAAAATTGGCTGGAGCGCCTTAAAAAAGGAGCGCGTGGATCTCTACGTTGTTTTGTACCGAGCCATTTCTTTAAGACCTGCAAGCAGATGCGACTGCTGACGGCGACACTGGTCGCATTGGCGGTCGCCGGACCGTGGTACTATTTAGTGGGACTGCGAACCGACGGCGCTTTTTTACAAGGGTTCTTTATTGATGAACACTTTGGCCGTGCAACGAGCGCGATGGA
>CAUZBD010000313.1:0-3923 GCA_963577795.1 Planctomycetota bacterium
TTTATTCTCCCGGACGCGAGGAAGAGGTCCTCACCAGCGCGGTCGAAGTCTCACAGGGACCGCTTTCCGAACAATGCATTCGGGCTATTTTTCGTGAAATCATTAGCGGTTCGCGGGCCATCGAAAAAATGCTGCGGGTCGCCTTTTTAGGTCCGCTTTACAGCTACAGCCATTTGGCGGCGATCCACCGCTTCGGTCAAACCGTGGAGTTTCTTCCCGTGGGTACGATCGGTTCGGTATTTGAAGAAGTTCACGAGGGTCTCGCCGATTACGGATTGGTCCCGGTCGAAAACTCAACTGATGGCAGAATTGCCGACACACTCGATAACTTTATCCGCTATCCGGTGAAAATAAGCGCTGAAGTCCAGTTACGCATCCATCACAACCTTTTGGGACATGGAACGCGCAGCGAAGTCAAAGAAGTCTACAGTCGGCCGCAGGCACTTTCTCAGTGTCGCCGCTGGCTAGCAACGCACTTACCTTTAGCCCGTACTGTGGAGGTCACCAGCACCTCAACCGCGGCTCAGGTCGCGAGCGAAAAACCGGGTGCCGCCGCCATCGCCAGCATTCAGGCAGGCATTCAGTACGGTTTGGATGCGATTGCGACAAATATTGAAGATAGTGAGGAAAATCTGACGCGATTTGCAGTCATCAGTCACGAATCGCCACCGCGAAGCGGGAAAGACAAAACGGCAATCATGTTCCAGCTCGAACATCGACCTGGCACGCTTGCCGATGCGATGTCCATCTTTAAGCGAAGCAAGGTCAACCTTAGTTGGATTGAATCATTTCCTATCCCTGACTCCGGGGGCGACTACCTGTTTTTCATTGAACTTCAGGGGCACCAACAGGATGTTAAAGTGAAGCGGGCAATCGCTTCTTTGGGAAAAAGATCTTTGCGACTCGATATCCTGGGCTCTTATGCTGCCAGCGCACCGATTTCCTGATGGTTTTGAGATTCGCAAACGCGTTTTGCCCTTGCGCAAATTGCCGATGCTGCCCGCATGAAGGCCTGCACCCCATAACGCCGATAGGACGAAAACAGTATATTTTTTAGCAGGCAAACCTACCTTTCCACCCGGCTCACCTCTCTGCGACTGCAGGCTTACCCGTGATTATCATTCTTGGCTCCCAGGCGACTGACCAACAGATTGAAGACGTCATCCGGCGGATTGAAACGCTTGGCCTTCAAGCGCATTTAAGTCAGGGAACCTATCGAACCGTCATCGGTGTGATTGGTGATGAAGAAAAAATTGCGGCCGCACCCTTCGAAGCGATCCCAGGTGTTGTTCAAGTGGTTCCTGTGCTGCCTTCTTTCAAGTTGGCAAGCTCCGAAGCCCACCCACTACCGAGTATTGTTCAGGTTGGCTCAGCAAAGTTCGGTGGTGGCCACCTCGGAATGATTGCCGGCCCATGTGCGGTGGAAAGTGTGGAGCAAATGGACGCCATCGGCAAGGCTGTCTCGGAGGCTGGGGCGAACGTTTTGCGCGGAGGTGCGTTTAAACCGCGGACGAGTCCATACGCCTTTCAAGGTCTGGCAGAAGAGGGATTGAAAATTCTCAGCGAGACGGGCAAACGCTATGGGATGCCCGTCGTTACAGAAGTACTTGACCCGCGACATATCGAACTGATCGACCGCTATGCAGACATGTTCCAGATCGGTGCCCGGAACATGCAAAATTTTGTACTCCTCACCGAAGTGGGTCGCACACAGAAGCCCGTGCTGCTCAAACGGGGAATGAGTGCAACCATTAAGGATCTCTTGATGTCTGCCGAATACATCCTTTCGCAGGGCAATCCGCACGTGATTCTCTGTGAGCGTGGCGTCAAAGGATTCGATTCCGAGACCCGTAATCTCTTCGATGTTGCGGCAGTCCCGACCATCAAGACGATGTCGCATCTGCCCGTGATTGTCGACCCGAGTCATGCTACCGGGCGCCCGGACTTGATTCCCAGCTGTGCGCTAGCCGGCGTGGCAGCGGGCGCTGACGGGGTACATATCGAAGTACATCACGCTCCTGCGGAAGCACTCTCAGACGGGCCCCAGGCACTCTTACCGGCACAGTACGCTCAACTGGCTGAGCAACTTCGCAGGCTTTCGAATCTCATTCACGAAAACGTCTCTCCGGTACAACAAATAAACGAGTAGGAAGCATGCGAAAAACATTGATTGCCGGAAACTGGAAAATGAACCTGAATCGCGAGCAGGCCGTTGCGCTGACTACGGCTCTCGTACGCGGGTTCTCTACCGACGGGAAAGTCGATCTTGCGGTCTGCCCACCGCATGTTTACCTGGAAGCGGTTGGTTCTGGGCTGCAAGGATCTTCAATCGCTCTGGGTGCACAAGATATGTCTTTCGAAAAAGCTGGTGCATTTACCGGAGAAATCAGCGGTGAGATGCTTCTGGATCTCGGCTGTCGCTACGTTATTCTTGGCCACAGTGAACGGAGGCACATCCTCGGGGAGACCGATGCCCTGATCAATCAAAAGGTTTTGGCTGCTTTGGAACTGGGCCTGACCCCGATCCTCTGCGTTGGCGAGTTGCTCGCCGAGCGTGAAGCTGGCCAGACCGAAGGGGTGGTTCGCACGCAGATGACCGGTTCGCTTGCCGGAGTCTCTGCCACCCAAATGGAACAGATAGTCATTGCGTATGAACCGGTTTGGGCCATTGGTACGGGAAAAGTGGCAAGTCCGGAACAAGCTCAGGGTGTACACGCCGATCTTCGCAGAATGATTGAAGAATGCTACAATTCGACGGTAGCCGGTGCGGTGCGCATTCAGTATGGTGGCAGCGTCAAACCGGACAACGCGTGCGAATTGCTGTCGCTTTGCGATGTGGATGGAGCTTTAGTGGGTGGAGCCAGTTTGAAGGCCGACGACTTTTTAGGAATCGTAGCCGCCGCTCCCGAAGTTAAATAAGAAGTTTAAAAAAATAGCTATGGAAAAAATTTGGTCCTGCAAAGATTGGGTTTAGGGAATGAAAGAGTTTTTTATCGTTATTGCATTGATTGGGTTTGCCCTCTTTTTGATCCTGCTGGTTCTTGTACAGCGAGGACGGGGCGGGGGTCTCGCTGGCGCGCTCGGGGGCGCTGGGGGACAAAGCGCGTTTGGTGCCAAAGCGGGCGACACCTTCACAAAAATTACAATGTGGACGGCTTTTTTCTGGATTGTTTTCTGCGTGATCGCCGTGCGATTAATGACCGGAAGTGGCGAACCTGATTTTTCTTCAACGCTTGGAGGAGCGCAAACGGAAACCTTGCCAGGAGGAAATCTCACCGAATCGAGCGGTGCAGGTGCGGAGAGTTCGTCTCCGGACGCTGCCAAACCCGCTCCGGTAGCGAACGACGAGCAGGGCACGAAAACGTCACCTGCCACCGGAACCGGCGAGGAATAACCTGGGGAGCTGCGTTTTTGCTCCAGCAGGTCTGTGCCTATCAACCCATTCGGAGAACATTGCGTGCTTTTGAGTATGACCGGCTATGGAGAGGCTGAGGAAACTGGCGAGACGCTGTCGGTTGTTGTCGAAGTACGTGCAGTCAACAACCGTTATCTCAAAATTAATTACCGATTGAGTGACTGGATTGGTGGAGATGAAACGCGGGTTGAAAAAATTGTCCGCCAATATATCAAACGGGGTACGGTCCAGGTGCAAGTGCGGATCGCGGACTCAGAAAACCAAACGAGTTTTCGTTTCAACACAAAAATCCTTAATGCCTATCGAGAACAGCTTCAGGATTTCGATCGGCATCATCCGATGGATGGCAACGTCGCTCTGGAATCGCTATTGAATCTTCCCGGTGTTATTGTTGAAGAAACCACCAATCCAAACATCAAGGAGGAGGCAGGGCCGTTGGCGGAACGGGCGATTGTCGCAGCGCTCAAAAGCCTTAACGTAATGCGTGCCGTAGAGGGCCAGACAATGG
>CAUZBD010000314.1:0-3918 GCA_963577795.1 Planctomycetota bacterium
AGAAGAAGAAGGCCGTAAAGAAGAAGGCCGTAAAGAAGAAGGCCAAACGAAAGGCTGCCAAAAAGAAGAAGAGGTAGTTTTTCCTAAGGTTTGGCAAGTGACCGGTTCGATAATCAGGTCATCGGCCACCACCGATAAAAAACCGCTCGGCCTTTGGGGCTGGGCGGTTTTTCTTTTGGCTGGTTTGGCTGGTTAGTTTCGATCAACGAGCAGCGGTGCTACGAGTCCTGCGACCTTTAGAAAGTAGCTGCGCACAATTGCCGGGATATACTTCCGGATGATCACCACACACGTGGAAGATTTATCACCAGCAGAACTTCTCGCAAAGGGTTTGGAAATAGAGTCCGAAAATGAAACCCACATTGCCTTGAGAAAGTTGTCTATTCACAAGCAACTTAGGATGGCGCCGCTAATCTAGAGCACCGAGAGACTGGGGAGTGGGGGCTCCTCTTGATGCTTGGAGGCCAATTGCCGCACCAACTGTTTGCATAGTTGCTCCAATGGAGAGGCGACTTCCACGACATCAAAATTAGCTTCCGTGTTGCCTTCGTCGCCATTAATTCGCAGTTGTATGTTGATCGGTATTTCACCCAAAAAGGGTATCTCGAGTTCTTGGGCTTTTTTCTTCGCCCCTCCATTTCCAAAAATATTGTAGCGCTTTCCGTTATCGGGACAGAGGAAATAGCTCATGTTCTCCACGACACCCAGCACCGGAATCCGAACTTCCTGAAACATGCGAATGGCTTTGACTGCATCAAGCAAGGCTACGTCCTGAGGCGTACACACAATGACCGCACCGGTGGGCGGCAAGGTTTGCGCGAGTGTCAAGGCAACATCACCCGTTCCGGGCGGCATATCGATCACCAGGTAATCGAGTGGGCCCCACTCGGTATCTCGCAGAAAACTCGTGATCGAACCATGCAACATCGGCCCCCGCCAGATGACTGCCTTGTCAGGCGGCACTAAAAAACCAATGGACATGACCTTCATGCCTCCCACATCGATTGGCGTAATCCGCCGGGCGACAACCGGATTTCCTGCCTCATCCGAACCGATCTGCTTCTCAGAGACTTCGGGACGGCCCGAGGCTCCCAAAAGATGGGGAATGCTCGGGCCATACACATCGGCATCCATGAGCCCCACCTTGCACCCTGCTCGCTGCAGACCCAGTGCAAGACTGGCCGCGATCGTACTCTTGCCCACTCCCCCTTTTCCCGAGCCGACAACAATCACGCTCTTGGCCGTCAACCCAACCTGCCCGAGTTTGACCGGTGGCCTCTCGTGCTCGCTGATCTCAATTTGAACCTGGGAAAGTCCTGGGAAACGGCTGCGAAGGAGTGCCTCAAGATCGTTGCGCGTCTCCTCCCAAATGGGAGCCGAGTACGAGGTCAGGCCAAGGGTAAGCGATAGATTTGTCCCCTCAATCTGCACCGCTTGGATCTGCTCCAACTGCATCACACTGCGACCCGTTTCCGGGTCCTTAAATTCGGCAAGAACCGCTTCTATATCGGCCTTCTGCAGATCAGATTCTGGCATGGTCGCCTCACATTAAAAATACATGGATCTCAAACTACGTCGCCAAGGACTGCTCATAATCGCTGATTGGCTAACGTTTCACAATGGACTGAGGAGAACAAGCCTCACGGGCTGGCCGAATAAAAGCGATTTCAAATGACCCCGCAGACGCTGTCATTTCTCACCCTTTGCCCTCTGGAGCGGAAGGCTGCGATCCCGGCGTACCCGAGCAATCGGGGGACGGATCTGTACATATAGTGCACAACGCGTTGCCTTCTCTATCTTGGCGACCAGCTATTCCACCGCAACTGCCCCTTAAACGGCGGTTGCTCAAGATCACCCCCACCGCCATCCCAGCAACCGCCAACGCAAAGACACAAATCGAAAGCACGATCAGCGTAGTGGGCATGATATCTCTTTGATTTACTGGAGATAGGATTCAAAGCGGGAGGAGTGCTTTTTAACCATTTTACCATTTTCGACCGTTAAAAACATTGCAGCCACACCATGGTTTTCGCACCAGGCGAGGCCTTTTCCCGGGCCCATGAGAAACAAAGCGGTTGCCAGGGCATCGGCTTCAGTGCACGTTTTTGCGCAGACTGAGACAGACATGGGACGCGTAGGCCGAGGTCTACCAGTCACCGGATCGATCAGATGGCAGATCCGCTGACCTTCAATAGATCGAAAATTGCGATAATCGCCAGAGGTTGCCAAAGCCGCATCCTGTAAACCGATAATCTGGGCAAGCATGCGGTTTTGAACCCGTGGATTTTCAATGCCCACCCTCCACAAACGTCCATCGGAGCGATGCCCCCACGTGCGAACCTCCCCGCCAATCTCGACCAGCCCCCCTTCCCCACCGGCCTGCTGGAGCAATGCAACGATCTGATCAACGGCGTGTCCCTTGGCGATGGCCGAGAGATCGACCTCAAGACCCTCCATAGTCTTCTGCAATGCGGAACGATCGTTGCCCCGTACACGAAGGTGTTCCGCGCCAACACGCGTAAGAACCTCCTGTATCTCTTCTGGCTCCGGTTGTTCTGCGCCGAGTTCCCGTTGGGGACGTTGGGGATTGAATCCCCATAAACGCATCAGAGGCCCAATCGTGACATCCAGAGCACCCTCTGTTGCTTTGTGATAATGCAGTGCCGCCGCGACAACATCGGCTGTCTCTGCAGAAACGGAAAACCACCGGTTTGCGGGGAACACATTGAACCTGGACAACTCCGAGTCAGGCCGATAGGTAGACATGCGTTGATTTATCTGTTCGAGCCGCTCTGCGACTGCCTGCTCAAGTACAGTCTGATCGAGGGCATCCGCACCGCTACCGCCCGAAAACCATGTCGCGATACGGTAGGTCGTGCCCATGGTGTGGCCAGTCCATGCTGCACGCTGCACCGCCGGGGATTCGCCCGAGACCGAATCGGGTTTTTCAATGTCGTGACACCCCCCCAAGACGGCAAAACAGGCCACGAGTGCTTGCAAACTCCGCGGGGGTGCCGAGCACCAGACCTGCGGAGCGAACCGCTCACGCAGAAAACCATACGTTGCCCGAGGACTTCTTTGCGGTTTGTTCGGTAACATCAAGTCAAGCACATATCGATGTCCAGGGTCGAAAGACGATTTGGATCATTTTATCCACCAAAATCGTCGAAGGCGATGTTCTCCTGCTCGACGCCCAAATCGTCCAGCAATTGAAATACCGCCTGATTCATCATGGGGGGGCCACACAGATAATATTCAATGTCTTCGGGAACTGGATGATCTTGCAAATAGTTCTCGTAAAGCACCTGATGAATGAAGCCAACGTAACCTGTCCAATGATCCTCCGGGAGAGGTTCCGAAAGCGCGACATTGAATGAAAAATTCGGGAATTCTTTTGCAATTTTCTCGAACTGATCGACATAGAAAAGTTCGCGTTTGCTTCTTCCGCCATACCAGTAGGATACTTTCCGCGTGGTTTTCCGCTGTTTGAAGAGTTCGAAGATGTGGCTCCGAAGGGGTGCCATTCCCGCACCGCCGCCGATGTACACCATTTCTGCATCCGTGTCCTTAATAAAGAACTCGCCATAAGGACCGGAAATTTCGACGCCGTCGCCTTTTTGTAAGTTGAAAATGTACGACGACATCTGTCCCGGTGGCGTGCCTTCAGGGGCCCTCGCCGGGGGTGTCGCCACGCGTACGTTGAGCATGATGACTCCCTTTTCTCCTGGATAATTCGCCATCGAATAGGCACGTACCACCGGTTCCTGAACATGCGAGGAATAGCGCCAAATATTGTATTTGTCCCAATCTTCTTGGTATTGCTCTTGAACCTGAAAATCCTTGTACGAAACGGTGTGGGGGGGGCACTCGATCTGGATATATCCTCCAGGTTTGAAATCAACTTTCTCTCCGGCAGGT
>CAUZBD010000315.1:0-3913 GCA_963577795.1 Planctomycetota bacterium
CGAGATTGGTAACGAACAGCGACGCGTGCCGCAGGTCGGCTCCCTGGAGGTTGGCATATCGCAAATTTGCCTCGCTCAGTTCGGCAGTTTGCAGATTCGCTTCCCGTAAATCTGCCCTGCTCAAATCGGCCTGTTCGAGGTCGGTCAAGCGATTTATGCGGCCGGTAAAGGAGTGGTCTTCTCCACCGGTTGTTTTGAGCGCCCGCACTTTTCCATGAATGTCTTCATATTCCCCACCCCATCCCGGGCAGGCAACGAGCAGAACCAGAACAGCTAGAGTGAATCGCATGCCGTGATCCCAAGTGCAAATGAACAATGCCCACATTAGACACCAAGCAAATAGTGACAGGAAGGACCGCCATCGAGGCAGTTACGCGGCGCGGCGTACCCGCCGCCGCGGCAGAACCGCTAGACCCAAGAGCAGTAACAGCAAAGTCGACGGTTCGGGAACGGCACCGCCGCCTCCACCACCAGCCAGTTCGGTCGAAGCGATACGAAAACCGATGTCGCCGCTCTCACGGGTCAAACTGCGGATGCGGCGATACATGGCCGCCAGCACCGAGTCGCTGTAGGCAAATTCGCCACCGCGGACAATGGCAAACGAGCCGAAACTGCGGCCCTCGGTCCACTCGCCAATATTGCCCGCCATATCGAAGGCACCATAGGGACTCAGCGTGTTTTCGTGCTCGCCGATCAGGCTGCGGAAATAGGGTGAGCCGATCCCATCCACACCGCCGTCGCCGTCGTAGGTCGCGGTATTGCCCGGGTCGGGATCGGTAAGCGAAGCACCGTCGGCAACATAGGAAGGCGTGGTATCGCTGCTCGTGGGATAGAGGTAGTAGTTTCCCGTGTCGCCGTCGTTCTTATGGAAGGCCGCCTTGTACCACTCGTCCTCCGACGGCATGTAATAAAAGGTCTCACTGCCTGCAGGGCTGTTGCGATTGTCAATCGCCGTCTTGAGCGCCGAACTGCTCGTGGCTCCACCGAGCGAATAGGCGCCCTCTTCGGTCGTACTCGCATCTTGCCCACCTGAAGGCATGCCGTTGGTCAGCCAGTTGGAAAACCGGGCCACATCGCCCCAACTCACATAGTTGACCGGACGGTCCTCCCAAGAGGCTGCTACCGAATAACTGTAGCTTCCGGCCGAGCCGCTCCGCTGAATGTTGGCACCCCCGAACGGGAGTGCATCGCCCTCGATGTGCGCCGGATCGCCCATCCGTTCGTTGTAGAGTCCGTAGGTATCGAGTGCCGCCACGGCATTGAGAAATTCGGTGTATTGCCCGGCGGTGACCTCGTAGGTGCCGATGCCATACGCGTAGCTGACCGCGCCGTAGCCACTGCCGTGGATATCGTCGGTGTTGCCGGTATTGCCGACCGCCAGAAAGGGCATGTCGGTCGTTGAAGTAAAGTCAACGATTGCCGCCGAACTGCTGCCGGTCAAGGCAAAGACTGCTGCGGCGCAGAGGGTCGTTAAAACTCTTTTCATGAGCTTTTCCGGAGATCCAAGTGTCAGTCGCAATCCTTGAAAAAAATTCCCCCCCACCGGCTCGATAGAAAGGAGCCGGAGGAACAACTCTTCATCGTATCGCAAAGCGTGGGTTTTGCAAGGATTTTTCGGGCGAGAATGTGGTCGGTTCGTCTTCGTGTGACGATTGGCTGCAGTGGGTAGTAAATGCTTACTTTCTCTGGTTTTTAGCCCATGCATGCCCGATCTGTCCCTTTGTCACCGCTCGTGGTAACCAGGATTCTAAGGGATGATCTTCTCCTTCCTACGCGTGCCGGCCCATGCGGCCCGGCAACCAACATGGCAAACCAACGCTATGCGGGCCCGGTGCAAGGGTGCGACATCACTTGAGCGATAAGCCGGTGCTTCTCGCTCTCACCAAGAAACGAGGCCTCAAATGAATTGCAAGCAAGCACGCGCAGTGCATCCTCGGAGAGATCGAGCGCCTGCTGCACCGCCAGATAGTTCTCATTGATGTAACCGCCGAAGTACGCAGGATCGTCGGAGTTGACCGTGACCATCAAGCCGGCTTCCAGCATTTTCTTCAGCGGGTGTTCGCCCATCGTCTCAAAAACGCAGAGCCGCACGTTCGACAGCGGGCAAACCGTCAAGGGAATCCGCTCCTGGCGCAACCGGGCCACCAGCGATGCATCTTCTAGACAGCGGACGCCATGGTCGATCCGTTCTGCCTGCAGAAGATCGAGCGCTTCGTGGATGTACGCGGGCGGACCTTCTTCACCCGCGTGACAAACGACGCGTAATCCATGTCGGCGCGCTTCGCGAAAAACGTCTGCAAATTTAAGGGGCGGGTTGCCGCTTTCTGCCGAGTCCAGCCCCACAGCGGTAAAGTGATCGCGTAGCGGCAGCGCCTGCTGCAGCGTTTGTGCTGCCGATTCGGCCGAGAGATGCCGCAGAAAACAAAGAATTAATTGCGACGACAATCCCAACTCACTTCGCCCCCGCTCGAGTGCGGTGGAAATTCCCTCCACGACGGTTTCAAAGGCAATGCCGCGCTGGGTATGTGTTTGCGGATCGAAAAAAATCTCCGTATGCCTGACCGATTCTGCCGCAGCCTTCGTCAGGTAGGCGAACGTTAAGTCGTGGAAATCGCGTTCGGTTTGGAGCGCCGAAGCCACACTGTAATAAAGGTCGAGAAAAGACTGAAGATTCGTAAACGAATAGGCGGCCTGGAGTTCCTCGACCGATGCGTAGGGCAGCGTAATCGCATTACGCGCTGCGAATTCAAAGGCCTGTTCCGGTTCCAGGGTGCCTTCAATGTGCAAATGCAGTTCTGCCTTCGGCAAGGTGGCAATGAAATTGCGCAACGGTGTGCCTCCCTTCGGTGTCAGAGGATACCCCAGATTGTCTTTGCGTTGTCTTTGCGAGACTGCAGTTCACGGCAGCCTCGTCGCATTCCCCGCAACTGCCTCGTTACTCGTTGGGCCAGAGATTCTGGATCGTATCCTTAATGATCTTTTCACTGCCGACCCGCGGCGGGCCAAAATAGCCCGACATCGATCCGTTGCCGCCCCAGTTCGGTAGCGCACCGGCCTCATACCCGCCCTTCTCTTTCAGCTTCCACGCCTCGTCCACCGCAATGTAGCCCTGCCCGCCGTTGGTGTAGCCAAAGGTCATATTGTGTTTGAAGGGCGCCGCGGAATCGACCCACAGTTCGTATTGGCAGAACATCTCGTGGGGCATCGTCACCAGACACCAGTCGTCGCCGAGCATCACCGCATAGGCGTCGAACCGGCGTGGTGGCGGGTTTTGGTTCTGCTCGATCAATCCCTTGAGCTTTTCTAGATGGGCCGTGCGGACCGGATTGTTACTGCTCCACTGTTGCCACTTAGCCAACGTTTCCATGTTCGGCGGCGCGTTGCTCGGCAGCCAACTGCGGCCCGAGCGGACTGCCAACGTGTCGGCCTCAATCGGCTCGCCTTCGGCCATCGCCTCGAGCACCGCGTTGCCGAGTCGACGACCGGCAAGCTCGGCATTCTCGTGCGTGGTCCGCAGCGGGAACCCGTTGATGTTGCCCCCGCAGCCCTGGCCGAACATCGCAATCACCTCCTCGCCCAATTCCTCCCGCACGCGGGCTACGGCCGCGCCCGGATAGTCGGCGCTGGTCAGACCGCTCAAGTGCGGCACGATCACCGGGTGCGCGGCGTGCTCAAAGAGTACGGCCACCGGCTTGCCCGTTTTTTGACTGCGGGCCCAGAGCACATTGACCCAGGGAACGACCGGACCTTTTTCGTTGACGCCCATAAATACATCGCCCTCGTCGTTGACCAGTCGTCGATTGAAGCCGACCTGCGCCGGAGCGCGGCCGGCATAGAGGGTGACCGGCTGCTGTTTCGTCTTGGCCTCTGCCACCGCGTCCATGATGGCTTGGTGCTGACGCTTGTAATAGGT
>CAUZBD010000316.1:0-3909 GCA_963577795.1 Planctomycetota bacterium
CCGGTGTCCAAAGTGGACCCCCGCTTCGACTAATTGTTTGACCAAAACATCGGCCATTGGATACGCCTCCTTACCTTCGGCACACCGACAGGAGAAATCCAAAGTGGATTTAACTTCTGCGACGTTGAGCAAGGTTTATGTGTGAGCCAAAATAAATCAGAACCGCAGTTATCGCGGGCCCATTGCGCGACAGGCAAGCCATCGTAAAGTCCAGACGGCCTGGGGTCAATCGGGTGGATGCTCACGCTTTGATGCGGTCGCATGGTCCCCAGCGTGCGGAAATTCGATACGCTCGCGAGCAAAAATTCCGCGGGTAAAGAAATAGAGCATCCCGTAGAGAAAGGTACCAAAGACCAATGCAGCGGTGGTGATGGTTTTGAAATGTTCTGTAAACAGAACCTGAAGGGGAGGTAGTGTACTTTTGGGTATTTTCCGTTGTACCGGCCCTGCCCCCGAAGCTTGCTCTGCTGCTGCCTGTCGCCACTGCCTCCAAGAGTCTTCTAATTTTGTGTTCGTCACCACATGTTGTTTTTCGCGGACCTTGGTTAAGCCATAGAGAATAGCTGACATGGTAAGCACGTATCCTCCCACCCAACACACGGTAGCCAAGGGATGATTACTGGATTGCCGCAATTTGCTCATTCCGATGACCACACTCCCTTGCGTAAAAGTTTTCGGAGTTGGGGTAGCAACTGAGAAATAGCGCGCGACCGGTGGCTGATTGAACTTTTTAACTTCGTCCCGAGTTCTCCGAAAGTGCGATGATATTCGCGGATTTCAAATAAAGGGTCGTATCCGAATCCATTGCTGCCCGTTTCCTGCCGGCGGATAAGACCATGGCATTTTCCGGTCGTTGATCCGCAGATTGTGCCCGTTGGATCGGAGAGAACGGCATGACACACATAATGCGCGTGGCGACTGTCGTTCGGGAAATCGGTCATCCGGTCCATTAATAGACGATTGTTATCCAAGTCGTTCGCTTGCTCTCCGGCAAACCTCGCGGAATAAATGCCCGGCTGCCCATCGAGTGCATCCACGCAGAGACCACTGTCTTCACCGAGGACCCAGCAACCGAGATGAACAGCCTGAGCACAAGCTTTTTTGGCCGCATTTTCTGCAAAAGAATCCCCATCCTCGACCACGTGCAATGCTTCTGGGTAATCGGTGAGGGTACGAACGGTAAGCGGAAGAAGATGGAGTAGTTCGACTAACTCTTTCCCCTTCTTTGCGTTGTGGGTTCCCAGAACAAGCAGGGAAAGGTCGGCCATCTGCGTTTTAAGGGGCACTGAAAGATCGCTGTGCAAAATCGCTGCTTACGGATCTTTGCGGAACGGGAATCAACACGGGCTGAATATCAAATGGAATTCCCAGTAGTGTCTCGGGTAGGATTCCGGTTTGCAAGCCCGGGTGCTGCACGCCGCTTGTCGACCCTTGGCGTTTGGCGGAAAAGCGTTGAAGCAAGTCTTGGACTTCTGGTGTATAGACAAAACGTCCTTCCGGAGCAACTTTTTCCGGTTGTGCAAAACCTCCCACAGTCACGATGCTCTGTTTGCGATCGTGGAATTGGTATGCTTCATATCCTTTAGCCCGCAATGCAATTGTGAGTCGATGGGCTTTGATGGCACCTTTTTCAAGACGACTCGATTTCATTCCCTTCGTCTCAATCTCCTCAATATGTTTTGGGTGAACGGCAGCGAGCCCGGTGAAGGTTGCCACTTTGACAGTGAATTCTCTGGGGCACTCCAATAGACTGTGCTCAATATTGTCGTTCAGTTGCGCGACAAATCGATCCACGCCCTGGGGTCGAAAATATTCTTCCGGCAAGATTGGATTGGTCGTGATAAATGCAAGCTTCATCACACCGCCTGAATTCGACTTTTCTTTTTTTAGTATTTCGTTATGTATCCGACGCAATTCTGCAAAAGAACGACTCTTTTTATTATCCTCTTTTTGAATTGAATTCAGTGTAAGACTCTTAATTTTATTTAAATCGCGTTGTGCTTGGGGATCATCTACAGAAGCATAGTTTCCTATCAAAATTGCCACTTCTTCAAACGAAGTATTTTGTTGATGTCGCATGCGGCGTGGATTGCCAAACCGGTCTACGCCCCGGCCAACGAAGGAATCAGAAAAGTCGTATGTTTTTTGATGGATATAGGCAGCCAGCTTGTGTTTCTGGCGAAGTTCCCGAACGGTTTGGCTGGCATCATCGATTGCACTCGGGCCACGGAATGCGAGTGCCATGATCATCCATGGTCCCTGCTCATCGGTCAGTTGACACACCTCGGTGAGTTCAGCATCGTCTTTTAGGGCATTACTATCCTCGCCCCAGAGACGGTCCCACCAGTTGGGCGCGGCGGCGGCTTGCTCGACCATGAGCATTCCCAACAAGATTGCGATCAGAAAGCGTTTTAGACCGTATCGCCGAAAATCAACCATAATGGTAGTAACTTCAAGAGAGGCAAGGAGCAATGAACTGATTCGCGGCGGGAGTCTAGCAAACGCCTTACCGAACCCGCCAGATCGTTTTTTATAAAACTGCTATCGATGCTGGTAGCGGTCAACAAGAGCGTCAAAGAGTTTGATCGTGACCGATTGCACCGTGGTGCTAGCAAGCCACAGTCAGGCAGCATGCAAGAAGGAAAAAAATTAGAAAAAGCAAAGCCGTCCTGGGTCGGGCCGACTGCTTGCCGAGTGGAGGATACAGGGCTCGAACCTGCGACCTTCTGGCTGCCAGCCGGTGACGTAAGGTTGCAGCCCTACGTCTAACCCTTTGTTTATAGGGTTTTGCGCTCATGGTCAATCGGCTAGATCGGCCAAATTGGTCCAATTCTGCCCGCAAACAGATAACTGAAACAGATAACTCATCTTGCGAAGAGGTTGGCGTGGCTGTGGACAAGTCCACGCCACTCTCGGAGTTCCATCGCTGCGATCAACTCCGGCAGGCCATCAACATCACGTAGCAGTTCCGTGGCATAAGCGGTAACGCATAACGAGCCGGCCATTGCCACGGCTTTGCGATACTCCGCCAAGATGTCCACGAGCGATTTTCTTTCTAATAGCTCGCTGCGAGAATCTATTGACATCCAGTCGAACGATTCCCCAGTCGTCGTGTCGTCGCGATTGTTCCGGACTCCGCCTGCAATGCGTTTTCCCTGGGCCTCTTCCGTTGCAGGGTCGACATCCCCAACCTTCTGATAAACGCTGATGTGCCAACCTAGCATGCTGGATAGCCCCCAGTGGCCGCGTGCCTAATGACCACTAAGGATATAGCGATAACCGAGAAACTCAAAACCTGTGTGTTCGTTGCAACTTACAACGACGTAGCAGTTTTGCAAGTGTGGGCAATTGATATCGAAGGCAGCAGATGATGGCGAACTGTATCACTCACCCCAAACGAGTCGATCTTCATCTTCACTCGCCGCTGACCACTCGCTCGCCAAATCATCAAGCGAATCTTCTAAGGGATCATAGAACGGATCGACTTCTGCCATTCGCATGGAGGAACCACCAAGCTGGGCAACGCGTGCAATGCGGACCGCATCGGCTACCGTGTGCCGGTTCGGGTTGCTGCCGCCAGAGACGGTGACGATGAGCTCACCACCGGTGACCGTCACCGTTTCAAGTGTGCCCCAGGCAATGCCATTATCTAAGAACTCGCTCGGGGCATTGGACTGGTTGATCGTGGTCGTGGCCAACGCTTCATCACCGGCATTGGTGATACTGTACTGTGCATCAGTGGCGTTGTAGTTATTGTTGTACTGATGGTTCCAGGTGGCTGAGACGTGGTAGACCCCGTCTGCCAGGCCCGTAAAGGTCCAGCTGGCCTCTTCACCCGGTTCACCGCCCTTGAGGCTCTCGTTGTTGCCACCATACGCATCGCTCACCTGCTTATTGGCGTTGTAGCGG
>CAUZBD010000317.1:0-3906 GCA_963577795.1 Planctomycetota bacterium
TTCTCCTCGCATGAGGGGCACGTTCCAATATTCACTTTTAGGATCGGCAAACTGCTCTTTCCATGGCGGGGCATCTTTCGAGGTATCCATATCGTTGGAGTAAGGAATACCAAAATAGGTATCGTAGCCGTGGCTCGTGGGAAGAAACGGCGGAAGGTGCCCCAAATGCCATTTGCCGACCGCGTGCGTGGCATACCCCGCATCCTGAAGCATCCGTGCAATCGTGATCTCACTCTGCGGAAGTCCGCCTTTGGAATCGGGAAAGAGGACCCGATATCCGAACCCGCACATCCCGCTACGGACCGGATAGCGACCGGTCTGCAGTCCGGCGCGGCTGGGTGTACAGACCGGCGCGGCCGCATAGAATTGCGTCCACTTCTGCCCCTCGTTGGCCATCTGATCGAGTCTGGGCGTGCGGATGGTCGGATGCCCGAAACATCCCAAATCACCGTAGCCGAGATCATCACAAAAAATCACAATCACGTTGGGCCGCTCTGCGGTCGATTCGTCACCTTCAACGACTCCCCCAAAGGCGAAAAGCAGACCGACCACGCAGGAGCACCCACATCCCCGCAAAACGTCCATTAAGACCCTCGTAGCTTATTTCGAACCCATTTCCCTCAACACTTCCCACATGGTAGCCCTGGCGGGAGAGCTTCCGCAAGTTACCGCCGGGAACGGGAGGCCGGCAGCGCATTGCCGGATAATATTTTGCGCCAATAGTATCAGCTGCCGGTCTTTTTCCACTAGTCCCAAAAACGCCCAGCGGCTAGACTTAAAAGAGTTCAAGCACCTCTTTTTAAGCTCCCCCCGATGAAGCAATCGACCCTTATCGCTTTGGTGCTCGCGGTCACGCTCTGGTGCCTTGGCGACCGGCTTGCCGCTGAGTCGCCACAGTACAACCGCGACATCCGCCCGATTCTCTCGGACAAGTGCTTCAGCTGCCATGGCGCCGACAGTGCCTCGCGGAAGGCGGATCTGCGACTCGATCAACGCGAAAACGCGGTGGAGATGGGGGCAATCACCGCTGGGGATCTCGATGCAAGTGAAATGATCCAGCGCATCCTTTCCGACGATCCCGAAACCTTGATGCCTCCTCCGGAAACGAAAAAGGCTTTAACCGCTGAGGAAATAGAAACGCTCACGCGTTGGGTCGAGAAGGGCGCTGAATATCAACCGCACTGGTCGTTGATTGCCCCAAAAAAAACCCAACCGTCCGCAGTGAAAGATGAAGCATGGATCAAAAATCCTATCGACCGGTTTGTACTTTCCCGCCTCGAAGCGGAGGGTTTAGCTCCGGCACCGGAGGCCGATGCTTTGACTCTCTTTCGGCGGCTGCATCTCGATATCACGGGCCTACCTCCGTCGCCAACCGATAGTCAGGCATTTGCAATCGACTATGGCCGCGATACCGAAGCAGCGATGGAGGCCTGGATCGACCGATTGATGCAGCGGCCCACGTGGGGCGAGCACCGCGCCCGCTATTGGCTTGATGCGGCACGTTATGGCGACACGCACGGAATGCACTTCGACAATTATCGTGAAATGTGGCCTTATCGCGACTGGGTGATTCGTGCGTTCAATGCCAATCAACCCTTCGATCAGTTCACCATTGAACAAATCGCCGGTGATATGCTCCCTGATCCGACCGATAACCAACTGATTGCGACCGGGCTGCAGCGTTGCAATATCACGACCAACGAGGGGGGAACCATCGATGAAGAGAATTTGGCCATCTACGCCGCAGATCGGGTGCAGACGCTGGGTTGGATTTATCTGGGTGTGACGACCAATTGTTGCCAGTGCCACGATCACAAATTCGACCCGATCTCGATGAAGGATTACTATGCTTTGGCCGCTTTTTTCCGTAATACCACCCAAAGGGCAAAAGATGGCAATGCCAAGGACGGTCTCGGACCTGTCCTCGTACTCCCCAGTGATGAAGATCGACCTCGTTGGGAGGAGGTACCGGCAGAAATTTCCGCAGCTGAAAAAGTACGCGACGATCGTCGCAGTGTTGCTGAGCCGCAGTTCGACACTTGGCTGACCGAGGCCACGCCTCATTCGTTCGAGGCAGGGCTGTTTGCCGACCAGAACGTCTTGCGTCTCCCGCTTGATGAAGCCGAGGGCGACACGATCCGAAACACTTCCGCGGACGCGCAGGAAATAGGTTCCCATCGTTCGCCGACTCCACCGCAGTGGATAGAGGGCGGCAAATTCGGCAAAGCGCCGCAATTGGGTGAAAAGTCGCATTTTGAACTCGGAGACCTCGGACGTTTCGAACAAGACCAGCCCTTTAGCTTCGGTGGTTGGGTCAAGCCCCTCAGCAAGAAGAACACCGGTTCGATTCTTGCCCGTATCGACCAGAGCAATAAAGACCGCGGCTGGGATTTATGGCAGAACGGCAATGCCTTTGCTGTGCATCTGATAAGCGAATGGCCAGAAAAGGCGATCAAGACGCGGGTCTACCAAAACCGTCTACAGGAAAACCAGTGGCAACACGTGTTTGTGACCTACGATGGTTCAGGCAAAGCAGGTGGTGTCAAAATATTTCTCAATGGCAACCAGCAACCACTCTTGGTCGAGAAAGACGCCCTGCCCGCCGATGCCTCGATCGTTGCCGAAACTCCACTGCGTCTAGGACGACGGAGCAACGGCGCCCCGTTCACCGGTGCGGTACAGGATATGCGGATCTATCGCCGAGCTCTCTATCCTCGCGAGGTCAAGGCGCTGGCAAATCTCCCGGCGATCCATCAATCGCTTGCCCAAGCTCAGGAGCCGGTTGCTGAAGTGACCGACCAAGAGGACGATCCCGAACAACTGAAACAAAATAACGCCAAAAAGAAAGCCCGCGACGAAGTCTTCGAGCATTACCTCGCAACGCTCGATGCTGATTTCCCTGCCCTCTCCCGGTCTGTCACTGATCTACAGGCAGAGCAGGCATCTATCCGCAATCGCAGCCCCATGACGCACATCCAGCGCGAACGCAAAGATACACCCGCCATGGCGCACATCCTAATGCGGGGTGAGTACGATAAGAAGGGCGAACAGGTCACCGCCGATACTCCAGCCGCTCTGCATCCGATGCGTGAAGGCGCACCTAAAAATCGCCTCGGCCTGGCCGACTGGCTGGTCGACCCGGCAAATCCCCTCACCGCGCGCGTCACGGTAAATCGTTTTTGGCAAGAAATTTTTGGGCGAGGCATCGTCCCGACTCCCGAAGACTTTGGTGTCACCGGCACGCTACCGAGCCATGGCAAACTTCTCGATTGGCTGGCAATCGATTTTCAGCAAAACGGCTGGGATGTGAAGGCCTTTTTCAAACTGATGCTGATGAGCCATACCTATCGTCAATCGGCCCAAACGAGCGATGATAAAATCACCGTCGATCGCGATAATGCGCTGCTCTCTCGGGGACCGCGGTTCCGCATGGATGCCGAGATGATTCGCGACTACGCCCTGGCATCGAGTGGCCTCTTGTCCGACAAAATGTACGGGCCGAGTGTCCGGCCCTATCAGCCCATCAATATCTGGGATTTGGTGGGACTTCCCGGCGGCAACACCCGCGATTATGTACAAGATGCGGGGGAAGGCTTACACCGCCGGACCCTCTACAGTTTCTGGAAGCGGATGGCGCCACCCCCCAACCTCAACGCCTTCAACGCCCCGAGCCGCGAGGTCTGTACGGTCCGTCGCGAGCGGACCAACACGCCGCTGCAGGCGCTGGTGACCCTCAACGATCCGCAATTTGTGGAAACGGCGAGGAAACTCGCCGAGTCTGCGCTACGTAATAGTAAGGATACCGATTCGACAGCGGCCTATATTGCCGGACGGACACTGTGTCGACCCCTTGGCGATGATGAACGGAGCATTATTCTCGCAGCGCATCGCGACTTTTTTGCCCAC
>CAUZBD010000318.1:0-3903 GCA_963577795.1 Planctomycetota bacterium
CCATCCAGCCCTAAAATAAATCTTCTGATATATCGACCGGCGGAGCAGCGACATGCCGCACCCATTTTCCTCGCATTAAATTTCCTTGGCAATCAGACAATCCATCCGGATCCAGAAATTCATCTCAGTCAAAACTGGACAATCGGTGGAGAGAACGAAGGTATCATAGAGCATCAGGCAACAATTGCTTCAAGAGGAAAAAAAGCAAGTCGCTGGCCGCTCGAGGAAATCATCCATCGCGGATATGCAGTGGCCACGGCTCATTGTGGAGACTTGGATCCCGATTTTGACGATGGGTTTAAAAATGGCGTACACGCATTATTCTCCCAGAAAAACCACCAACCGCGCTCCAAAGATGCCTGGGGAACGATTGCTGCGTGGAGTTGGGGCCTCAGTCGGATTATGGATTATCTCGAGCGCGACCCGACAATTGACCAAGCGTGTGTGACGGTCATGGGGCATTCGCGACTCGGTAAAACGGCCCTCTGGGCTGGAGCCCAGGACGAACGGTTTGCTGCCGTCATTTCCAACAACTCCGGTTGCGGCGGCGCGGCCCTCAGTCGTCGCCAATTTGGTGAAACTGTAGAAGCCATCAACACCAATTTTCCGCACTGGTTTTGCCAAAATTTTAAAAAATACAACCGCCACGAAGCGGATCTACCAGTAGACCAACATATGCTTTTGGCCCTCCTTGCGCCACGCCCCGTTTATGTCGCGAGCGCAACAGAGGATTTATGGGCGGATCCACGGGGAGAGTTTTTGGCCCTCCTCGCTGCAGACCCTGTTTATAAATTATTGGGAACTCCGGGATTTCCTTCGCCCAACATGCCCGTAGCCAATCAACCAGTACACGCAACAATGGGCTATCATCTACGCACCGGACCTCACGACATCACTCTATACGACTGGCAACAATATCTTGATTTTGTAGATTGCCACTTTCAACGGACGGAGAACAAATAAATTGTGGCGATCAAAACGCTAACAATGTTAGTGAACAAATTGCCCCCCTCTCAGAGGAAAAGATTTTTCCGGCCCTACTGAAAACAGTCCTAAAAACCTCTTACTTTTTAGGGTGCCATCCCACATTTCAGCTTCCCATGGATGGGCAGTCGTATTTTTCAAGATTTAAATCCCACTCAGTTGAGATCCATTGACATTGCTCACGCGTGAGTTCGATAAGCATTTTTTTTCGAAGCACTAAGGTTCACTGAAAAAGGTTTTGAAAAATAAGGAGCAAATGTTCCTAAAGCCCTACAGGTATATCCTATGGCGCTATTCCATAGCTTGCGCTGTTGTCGGAATTTCAGGTAAAGATACCGTCCATTTGAAATAGTCGGATTAAGCTTTTGGGTGAAAATAACCGGTGGGGGTCCTAGCCGGTTTCCAGATAATTGATTGATCTTTTTAAAAAACATGTGATAGTCATTTTGAAGGTACTCAAAAGGTAATACTTCCACAGTCGCTCGACCAAAAGCATGGGTATACGATAGGGCAAGGTCAGCAAACAGTAACCGCCTTCTTTCTTCACTTGATTCCCGACTAATCTTACTCTCAAATCATTCATCGAAACCAAGTACGGGACAGTCATCGGAAAAAGAATTTTTTGTGTATTTTCCAAACCAACTTTTGACATATGTCAGAGGATTGCGGATGACAATCAACACACAGCAGTTTGGCCCAATCATTTCCTTGAGCAGTTGAGCACGATGGCACCAAAGAGATCCCCCCAGGCCCGAACTAAGACCCTCGTTAGAAATCACGTTGTATCGATCGGCCGAAAGATAATCAGCCACCAATCCCGTCTCTCCGAGGGTAACCTGCCCGGTTTTGAAAAGCCAATCTTTTATTCCGTGTTCGAATGCCTCTCCCTTGATTGAGTTTCTGCCCACGTAGTTTATATGAGGAAGTATTTGAAAATAATGCTGCTGCAGCGAGGTACTCGCCGCCTTGGGCAAGCCGATATGGACTAGGGTATCTGGAGAAAAAAAGCGAGTGTTCCATCCATAGGTTGTTCGATATTTAAAGAACACACATTGACTCCCAGTCAGGGTCCTCCCCGCCCGAATCAAAACCTTACAGTAGTCGGAGGCACAGGTTTTTCCGTATGAGAAACATGCCGCCGCACTCGAAAACTATTAGTGACCAATACAATACAGGTGGCTTCTCGTTCGTAAAAATATTTTATTGCCACAGATAATCGGACTCGCCATCCCATCCCCTGCTAATTTATTACTGGAGATTTTTTCAAACGTCTTGCCCGCGCGGAACACATGAACTTCCCCCGTCTCGTCCGGAAGAAATGCAACCTTACCAACCACGGTTGGCGATGCTGAGTATCCTCGTCGACCCAAGCGTTCTTTCCATAACTCCTCCCCAGACTCCGGATCAAATAAACGCACAATGTTGGCATCCTGAACGACCAATAGACGATTATCAATGATCACAGGCGATGGAACATACGATTTGATCCCCTTCTGCCACGCAATCTTCCCACTTCCGTCAGCGCGAACGGCCATAAGATTATGCTCGGGCCAGCCGCCGCTAGCAAATACCAAGCCCTGATGCCAGAGCATCGTATTTGCGGTCGTTGCAGCCGGTCCTTCCGACTTCCATCGCAAGCGACCGTTTTCTGGATCGTAGCTGCACACTGCGTTATGTCCACTTAATAGCAACTGATCGACGCCCTCAATTTGTGCGACAACTGGAGTCGCGAAACTCGAGTTATTTTTGCGATCAATTTTCCAAACAATTTTACCAGTTTGTCGATCAAGAGCCGCTAAAAAGCCCGTTCCCTGATTATCACCATTAATAATCACCAGCGATTTGTAGAGTAACGGAGATGAACCATATCCGTGCTTCGAATCAAAATCACCCGCTCGCGTTTGCCACACAATACGGCCATTTCGATCCAGTGCCGTGACAAAAATACCATCCTCGATCATAAATACAACAAAAACGAGATTGCCGTCCCATGCAGGTGTGGCAGACGCATGCGAATTCTTTTTATGCGTATGCATAAACGGACCGCGATGAATTTGTTTTTTCCAGAGCAGCTTCCCGGTCCCCCGATCGAGACATAGCAGCGACATTATTTTTTGTTCATCCTCCGCTGTCGGCAGAAATATCCGGTCCTCAACAACAATGGGACTTGCGTGTCCCTTTCCGGGAAGAGCGACCTTCCAAAGAACATTGTTCCCTTCACTCCATTGGTGAGGAACTGTCTGTGGTTCCGCAGTTCCATTGTGATTGGGACCCCGCCACCACGGCCAATCGCCGTCATTGGTGGTGATGGGTAGGGTGTCTTTTCGCACTGTTTGGCTTGTCGAAATGGCATGATCTTTCCGCTTGCCATCGCAGCCGACAAGAAAAGCAAAAGTTAAACCAACGACGCAACAGGCAGTCTGATTACGCATGATGGGCCACCATAATATTGCATGTGCAGAAATAGACAAATGAACAAACTCCATTTTACGGAGGATCTCATCCGTTCAAAAGGATCCCTAAATGATATCTTGATGACATGTCATTCAGGATGTGCGCGAATTTCTGCCATCCCACGATGCCAAGTAATGTGAAGCATATTGGGTCTACAACAAACCGGACAATCCTCTACATACTCCTGGCGATGACCAGCAGCGATGTCTAAAGGGATGACGATTTCCTCACCACACCCTTCGCAGAGATAAACCCCCTCTTCTTGCATCGAGACTCCACCCCTTGACTGTTTTAGGAATCAACCCATGGACCCTTAACCGTAAATGGCCCTCTCCACGGCCGGATTTGCGCTACAATCGGAAACCTCCGCAGGTTTGCGAGCGAGGAAGTACCTACAAATCGCAATTTCGAACGGTTGCACATATTTGTATCAAACCAAATGATCAGCAAGATTCTTCTGTAGAG
>CAUZBD010000319.1:0-3896 GCA_963577795.1 Planctomycetota bacterium
ATGCCATGCGTCCGAGAGCGGCCGGAAAAAATTTGAGAAAACGCAGTGTCTCTGTTAACACGGCAGAAGGTCGCCGTACAATCGGTTTCTCTGCCTTGCTGCCCGCGTCTTTTTCAGCCAGGTCGGGAACTGGCTCTAACGGCGCCTGTCCCACCGGTGGCAATGTCTTACCCGCGTAGTGCATCCAGATTTCACCCAAAAGCTCGCAAGCAGCCAAGCCATCGCACACTGCATGATGGCCAAAAAGCACGATTTTCCAGGACATAACGTGCGTGGAGTGCTCTGGAAATACGATCACTCGCAATCCCGATTCAGTGGCCAAATCGAATGCCCGCCACGGGTCGACTTTTTCGGCAAGCGGATCCCAGAGAAGTTGGGGTCCGACCTCTGCTGTTTTCCAAAATGGCCGTCCGCCCTTCCAGACAATATGGCTTTTGGTATTCGGATGTCGCAGGGCAACGGCGTCGACTGCACGGTGAAGTTTTTCTCTGTCGAGTTCTCCTTCACAGCCACACTCGATAAAAAAACCCATCGGGTAGCAGGGTCGGGTATCGAGGATCATCAGTTCCCCGAGCGGATCAAGTGGTCGCAGCGGTTCCTGGCCGTCGGGTTGCTGCCCCAACTCTTGCATTAAAATGCACCTTCAAGCGAATTATTTTTTTGTCTGTCGGTCCACCTTAGACTGCGAGAAGCCATTTACAAGGCACCTAGCACACAGGTGCTACGTAAAACATTTTACTGTCGATGCTAGCAAGGAAAATAGACAAAGAAGCTGGACCTACTCGGTCGATAGGGCGCTATACGGTGCGTTAGTGCGTTTTTTTTCGTCTCCCCCACTCCGACTTTGGCAGACCCCCTGGTGGCACTTTTTTTTCCTCCTCCCCGCCCGAATCGACTTCTGCAACGCAGCGTGCTGACGTTGCTCTGTGGGGTGTTTGCGCCTTGTGTGACCCTCGCCGAGACGCCTCCGGCGATTGAACGCTTGCCGACCCCGTCTGTGATCACTCCCGGACCAACACGTCTGCCTACGGTGGACCCGGAAGCACCCGCGCTACGAGATGCACCAAGGAAAGATTCTGGACAGCCCCAAGGGCGTCCGGAACAACTCTTCGACCCCCTACAAATACAGGCCGAGACCACTGAACTCGATGCCAAAGCGCATCTTTCGCTCTCCGATCTGGAGGCGATCGCATTTGCACATAATCCTACCCTCGCACAAAGTGCCGCTGAAGTCAGGGCGGCAAGTGGACGGTATATACAATCCTCAATGGCTCCCAATCCGATCGCCGGTTATCAGGGTGAAGACTTCGGAGATCGTGGCAGCATCGGACAGCAGGGGTTTTTTGTGAATCAGGAATTTGTCCGGCGTCAAAAGCGACGGCTTGCACGAGCCGTCGGAAGTCGCGAGGTTGCCTTGGCGCAGCAGAATGCTGCCATTCAACAATTGAAAGTACTCAATGATGTACGGTGCGAACACTTTAATGTTCTGATCGGTGAACAGGCACAAATACTTGCCGCGCAAGTTCACAGGCTCAGCCAAACAAAACTCGACAAGACACAACGACTTTACGATGCACAATTTGTTCCCTACCACGATGTCTTGCAGGCCCGCATCCAATCGCATGCAGCGCACATTGCCGTGGGTAACTCCCGGAATCGCTACCTCGCCGCCTGGCGCCGGCTGGCAAGCCTCTTAGGAACACCAGCCCTCGCGCCCCGCCCGCTGAAAGGCGATTTACATCCCGACCGGATGCCACTCGAATGGAAGAAGGTGATTCAGCAGATTTATGCAACAAGTCCACAACTTGCGCGATCTTATGCGAACGTGGCCTGGAAGCAAACTCTTTTAGCGCAGGCCAAGGCCGCCGTAAAACCCAATCTACTGGCCGTGGCGGGAATGCAGCAAGACACAGAATCGAACGATTTGGTCGGCAATTTGCAACTCGGTATGCCGCTTCCCCTGTTCAATAGAAATCAAGGGAACATCCAGGAAGCTTACGCCGAATTACGTAAGGCAGAGCTAGATATTGAACGCACGAAACTTGCCATCCGCAGTCGCCTCGCTTCGACCTACGAAGTTTACATGAATTCGTGGAATGAGGTGAATCAATACAAAAAGCATATCCTTCCCGATGCGCGAGCGGCTCTTGACCTGGTGGTTCGAGGATATGAGCAGCAGCAGTTTGATATCTTGACCGTACTCGACGCCGAACGCACTTACGCAAAAGCAAACCTTGCGTACATCAAATCACTGCAGGAACTAGGCGTCACGCAGATCGTGATTGAAGGCTCGCTACTCGTTGGAAGTTTGCGCGAAAATTCGCAAGCCAGTGCACCTGAAATCGATATTAACTTCTCACCGGCATTCGGCCCCGGTGTGATTCCCGTAGAGACCGATCCGGGCGGTTAAGGCTTCGGCAGGGGACCCCGATACGACTTGCCCTGAATCATCACGCGCAGTTCGCCCCGACCCTCCTTGCCATCAACTGCCTGCTGTGCTGACTGGGGCAATTCAAACCGAGAGGCCTGGTTTGCTTCTCCCGCCGGTGACGCCTGTGGAAGGAGTTGTATTTGACGCGGCACGCCATCGATAAACAGATTGATGACGGCAGCATCTTTGCCAATCGGAACTTCCTTCTCCGCGTGTCCATCGAGAATATAAATCGAGACCGTACCGCTTGCCGCATCGGGAACCCATTCCCCGTGGTAGGCTTCATCGCCCAACTCGATCAGTCGCCCATGGTGCGGACCCTCTGTAGGATGCGCGTGTTCGTCGTGTCCGTGTTCGTCGTGTCCGTGTTCGTCGTTGGGCGCGGGCGCTGTTTTTTCCGGAGCAGAGGAGGACCCACTGCACCCCAGCACGCCAATGCCAAGAAGAACACAACCCACAAACAGGCAAAAGAGCGGCCCCCTGCTGGGTCGATCTACGGGCTGCCGGTAATTTACTGTGAACCGCATAGAGTCCATTTCTAGCCGGTGCAAGAAATCGGGTCAATGCGAATACATTTACGAGGAAGAAAGGTCATCACAAAGCAGCGCCTCTGCCTCGCCTTCAACGACCCGCTCTGCCGCCCGAATACCCCAGGTCCAAAACAGGGCGGGTCGCACCAGAAACTCCAGCAGCGTACTGCTGAGTAATCCGCCAATGATCACCGTTGCCACAGGATATAAAATCTCCTTGCCCGGTTCGCCCGCAGCCAGTGCCAGCGGCACCAGACCGACCCCGGAGGTGAGTGCCGTCATCAGCACCGGCGCCAAGCGTTCCTTGCCCGCACGCACGATCATCTCTCGTGACCAGCTCTCCCCCTCACTGCGCACCAAGTGCAGATAGTGACTGATGAGTAAGATTCCGTTCCGCGAGGCAATTCCGCAAAGCGAAATAAACCCTACGAGGCTTGCGATCGTAAGGGTTTGGTCGGTCAACATCAGAGCACCGACCGCACCAATCAAAGCGGCCGGCAACGAAACCATCACTTGCAGCGCAAGATTTGCGCTGCGAAAGAGCGTGTAGAGAACAAGGAACATACCGGCAAGCGACACCAAAAAGAGCGCGCTAATCACGCGGGAAGCCGTCTGCTGACTCTCAAACTGGCCGCCATACTCGAGAAAGTATCCTTTGGGCAATTCAACTTTTACAAGACGATCTTTGATCTCTTCGACAACATCGACCAAACCACGGCCGGCCGTATTGCACTGCAGCACAATCCGCCGCCTGACCCGTTCGCGCTTGATCGTACTCGGCCCTGCTGCATTGTAGATATCGGCGACCGACTCGAGTTTTGCTGAACCGCCATCGGGCAGTGCAATCGATAATCGACGGACCGCATTCAGGTCCTCCCGGAACGGCTCATCCATACGAATGAGAAGATCGAAGAAACGTTGGTCGACGAGTACTT
>CAUZBD010000320.1:0-3886 GCA_963577795.1 Planctomycetota bacterium
AAAGAGACGAATCGTATTCGCTTCAAGGATTGGCTCTGGAATATCAAAGGCGAGAGATAAAATGGCGGCAGCGGTATAGCGACCAATCCCCGGCAGTTGCTCAAGTTCTTGGCGAGACTTTGGGATCTCTCCATTCTTTTCGGCAACAAGTTGTTTGGCTGCAGCATGTAGTTGCCTGCCACGACGGTAGTAGCCCAAACCCTCCCAAAGTTGCAAAACCTGTTCTTCGCTCGCCTGTGCCAAATCGATAAGTGTCGGAAACTTCGCGCAAAACCTTTCAAAATATGGAATCACCGTCTGTACCTGCGTCTGCTGAAGCATGATTTCGCTAACCCAGATACGGTAAGGATCGCGTGTCCGTCGCCAAGGCAAATCACGGGCCCCACCGGCGTACCAAGATTTCAGTCGACGCCTGAATGTACGTCGCCATGCCGTTTTCAAGAAAGATTTATCGTCCGCTGTTCCCACCCTAAAAAGCTCCTCTCCGCTACTCACGCTTCTCCCACAACCCTCTTCAGCGGTCACGACGAGACGCTAAGCATGGAAATAAACCGTCATTTTACACATTTATCAAACCTAGAAGGCCTGGATTTACGTGTTTTCCCCCAACCTCTGTCGCCGGCGAACCCCCCTCGGTATCCCACTTGAAAAGATTTTCAATTAGCTCATCATGGAACGCCTGTATTAAACCTCCATGGGTGATTTATTTCCGGCAAGCGATGCGGTAATCACTCAGCAATTCAGGGTGTTCAACATCTTCTGGATTGTGCTTTTTAAAATAAAGGAGACATCGTTATGGCGCGTTATAGAAACGCAAAAGGTAAAATAAATCGTCGGCTTGGTGCCCAGATTTATGAAAGTGGTGGCGCGGTTCGCGCCTTTGATCGACGCCCCGAACCACCGGGTATGCATCCAAGACCTCGCAAGCTATCGACCTATGGTCAGGGTCTTATTGAAAAACAAAAGATTAAACACTTTTATGGAATTGGTGAACGGCAGCTACGAAGATATTTTGCAAGCCTCTCAAGGAAACCGGGAAAGACGGGTGAATTACTTCTATCTTTTCTAGAATGTCGTTTAGATAATGTGATCCGTAAAGCGTGTCTGACTCGGACCCGGCCTCAGGCAAGACAAGGTATCGTCCACGGCCATTTTCTTGTTAATGGAAGACGGACGAACAAGCCCTCGTTCCACGTTCGACCTGGTGATGTGATTCAAGTGCGCAACCGCAAAAATATTTTGCAGTTGTACCATCACATGGAAAAAGAGTCTGAGGGTGAACCATGTGACTGGATGACCGTTGATACGGAAACCCTACGCATTGCGATCCAGCAGCAGCCCGGTCGCTCGGATATAAGCTTGCCGGTGGATGAAAATATGGTTGTTGAATTTATGTCCCGTTAATAATACGGCGCATTGGATTCAACAGGCGAATTCATATTTTAACGCCCGCACGTTTGGCACGTTCACGCAGTGCTTGCTCGAAATATGGGTAGGGCCATGCGGCCTGCTTGCGGGCCCAGACAAAGGTTCCTTCGACCATTTTCAGCGAGAGGGTCCCTTTTGCTACAAAGAGCACAACCCGGTCGAGAAAAGCTTCTTGCCGTGGGGAGGCGGGCAGCAGACCGACCTTTAATAGCGCCCGGAGTTCCTCCAGGCGATTTGCCGAAAGCGGGGGAACCTCAGCCCATGCTGTTGTTTGTAAGTGCGTGTCGTAGCCACACATCAACAACAAGAGACAAAAAACCAGGGGGATATAGCGGCTCGCTAAAGGGTGGTCATTGCAACGCATAGAAAGTCCCTTGCATCGATCTTTCGGTGCGGTTGCTTGTAGGAAAATGACTTCTTTTAAACAAGAGCAAATTACCTAAAACGACCATCGATGACCGCCTTCCCGCATCGCTGCATCCGAGTAAGATTGAAGCGAAAAGCACACGGAAAAAATGGGGCGTTGTTTAAAGTCATGGAACTGCCTTCAAAATACGGACGATATTTATGAAACGCGATCTTTTTTTTCTGCCGTTCACGTGGGCGCTACCAAAGTTACTGCTGCTAGCAGCACTACTATCAGCGGCAGGTTGGTCCCCACACCCGACCGTGGCAGACGAGGGCCACCGCACGGACCGCTCTTCCAAACAGCCTCCCAATGTCATTCTGATCTTTATTGATGATCTGGGTTACGGTGATGTGGGCTTTAATGGGGCAACCGGGCCCCGGACACCGCATCTTGATCAGATGGCCACAGAGGGCATGCTCTTTACCGATTTTTATGTTGGCTGTCCGGTCTGCTCCGGATCACGGACGGCACTGCTCACCGGCATTCATTATCAACGCCTCAATATGGACGCTGTCCTGTTTCCAAATAGCCAGAAGGGACTCCATCCGAATGAGGTCACCATTGCAGAAATGCTTGGCGCTATCGGCTACCGTACAACCTGTATTGGAAAATGGCACTTAGGTCACCTGCCCCCCTGTCTTCCCACCATGCAAGGCTTCGATTCTTACTATGGAATTCCTTACAGCAACGATATGTGGATTGATCCCGCAAATAAACTTTCTGAGCAGATTGTGCTTCGGGAGGGTATCACGCTTGAGCAACTGCAAAGTGGACATAAGCATATGAACTGGGTTCCTCTGATGCGCGATGAGGAAATTATCGAATATCCCGCCGATCAAACAACGCTCACGAAGCGGTACACCGAGGAGGCCATTCGCTTTATTGAAGCAGCAAAGGAGGGGCCCTTTTTTCTCTACTTACCGCACACCATGGTACATCTCCCACTGGCGGTTTCATCGGCCTTTGCCGGACGAACGGAACGACTCATTTGGGATGCGATCGAGGAGGTGGACTGGTCGGTCGGCCAGATTCTTCAAGCAGTTCAACGCGCAGGGATCGATGAGCGAACCCTGATTATCTTTACCAGCGACAATGGTGCCGCGGTAGGCTCCTCTCTGCCACTTCGGTCACGTAAGGGCAGCGTGTACGATGGCGGAGTTCGAGAACCGACGCTGATGCGGTGGCCGGGGCAGATTCCTGCCGGTAGCGTCTGTCGCGAAGTTGCCGCGAGTGTCGATCTTCTGCCAACGCTCGCTTATCTTTCGGGAGCCAAACTGCCAACGCTACCAATCGATGGCTACAATATTTGGCCATTAATGGAGGGTAAACCCGACAGTAAAAGTCCGCACGCTACTTATTGTCTGCTCCACGGACCGGGCACGGTCCGTAGCGGGAAATGGAAATATTATCCGTGGCAGGAGGGGAAGCACCATGAGGATCGCCCCGCAAAAGTAAAAAACGTTTCCACCCAACCGGTACAACTTTACGATACGGTGGCCGATATTGGTGAAACGACCAATCTTGCTACGCAATACCCTGAGGTCGCCAAGCGATTGCAAACTGCTTTTGAAAAGCACCAAGCAGAATTAACGGAAAATCGTCGGCCGGCGGCGACCCTTGAGCGACCGCCGGAAAGCCTTTCTCCGGCCAGACCCCGCTGAAAAAAAATTATGAAGACGACTGCCGGTTGCCCCAGATCGGCCAACGTCTTCCTCCCGCATTTTCGATGCGGCAGGGAGCAGTACCAAAGACGTCCGTAAGCAACTGAGCGCTCACCACTTCATCCGTCCGGCCACAGCGAACTACCTTTCCCCGGTCTAACACCAAGGTGTGTTCCATCGGAGCGAGAATTTCTTCCACATGATGTGTTACAAAAACCATTTGGGGTGTCTCAGGATCGGTCAACCAGACCGCGAGATCTGCAAGGAGCCGCTCGCGCCCCCCTGGATCGAGACCTGCACAGGGTTCATCCAATAGAATTAAAAGTGGGTCGGCCATGCGGGCTCGAGCGATCAAAACGCGCTGCTGCTCTCCCTGGGAAAGAACACC
>CAUZBD010000321.1:0-3869 GCA_963577795.1 Planctomycetota bacterium
GGCGCTGCTTGCTTGTGCAAAAGAGCGCGTTGAGGAACGACGTGAGGATGGTCGCCTCGATGTCGATCGGGGCGCCGTACTGCCCTTCGTATGAGGTGTCGACGAGCGATGACGCTGCTCGGAGGGTGCGTGTGAATGATCGGTAATCAAGCGAACTTTACTTCCCAGTAATTTTTGAATTTCTCGTAATTCTCGCCGCTCATTTTCAGTGCAAAATGAAATGGCAATGCCGCTCGCCCCGGCCCGCCCGGTGCGTCCAATGCGATGCACATAGCTTTCCGGATCCATCGGAATATCAAAATTGACAACATGGGTAATGCCGTCGACGTCGATTCCTCTTGCTGCGACATCCGTGGCAACCAAGACTTGAACCTGGTGTTTTCGAAACGCATCGAGTGCACGTTGCCTGGCATTTTGCGATTTATTGCCGTGGATCGCCGCCGTTTTAATTCCGCTTTGATCTAATTTCCGGGCGACCACATCTGCCCCACGCTTTGTTCTTGTAAACACCAGTACCTGACCAGCGTCATCGGCAGCCACAATGCTACGCAATGATTCTTGCTTTTCATCACGCTGGAGAAAAAGAACTTTTTGCTCAATTTTATCAACGCTCACCGAATTCGACTGAATATGCACGTTGACCGGTTGTGTGAGCATATGCTTTGCAAGGTCGACAATACTTGGTGGCATCGTTGCCGAAAAAAAGAATGTTTGACGATTGCGGGGTAGTTGACTGAGAATCCGTTTGACGTCGGGCAAAAAACCCATATCGAGCATTCGATCGGCTTCGTCGAGAACGACCATCTCAATTTGAGCTAGATCAATGTGGCCTTGATTCATCAAATCAAGCAACCTTCCTGGCGTCGCAACGAGAATGTGCGCCCCACGGTTCATGGCTCGTACCTGATTTCCTTGTCCCACTCCGCCGTAGACGAGTGCCTGGCGCAACTTGAGGTGCTTGCCATAGGTGGAAAAACTATTTGAAATTTGAATTGCCAATTCGCGCGTGGGAGCCAAAACCAGTACAAATGGACGTTGAGACACGGCCTTTCGATTTCGTTTACCAAGGTGGTTGAGAATGGGTAAGGCAAACGCCGCAGTTTTTCCGGTTCCCGTCTGGGCAGATCCCAGCACATCGCGACCGGAAATTGCGACGGGAATCGCCTTTGCTTGAATCGGTGTAGGGGTTTTGTATTGTTCGTCCTTCAGTGCCCGCTGTAACGGAGCAATCAGGTCCATTTCCTCAAAAGTCTTCAACTGCATCTCCTCGGTAGGTGTGTTTTATAATTGGGGTCGTGTTCGACCTTTTCAAGTGTTTTCTTTTGCCAAATTTATTTCGACAAAGTGATAAAGCATCGCGCTCTGATTGAAGCGAGCAGCCCTTCACTACGTCGATGATGGACTCATCGAAGTGCTGCACGGGATCGCGCAAAACTCCCAATGAATCATCACAGACATTTCCCGAGTACATCAGTAGAACCTCAAAGAAGGCTCAGCGCGATGCGATACCCGTAAAATGCCAATTCACAGGGAACTCTGGACAAGCAAGAAATTCACAGAATTCAGTGCGTTTTTAAAACGCCTGCAGCTTTCCAGAGCGGTTGATACAACCGAGTAGTTGGCAGCAAAGTGCACGCATGGCTTTCCCGAATCAAAAAGTTTCCCGAGAAACCAGCACGACAAGAAAAACGCTTGTTGCTCTTCGCGAAAGCGTTTCTCGCTTACCTCTTGCCACAAAGAACGACCTTCGTTTGAAAGCACCCTTGTTGCTCTGACACTTTACGCGACCCATTGAGACTTGTCAAGGTAGCGGCAGCGCGTGTGCTGGTTGCCCTCATAAACCATGCAATCCTACATTCTTTGCCTGGCCGCGCTACGATTCATCAGAGCCATCCACTGACGGTCCCCGAAGACGTTTGCAACTGCCTTGCCATTGCTTCTGGCGATTGCTTCATTCTCGGTAGAGAATTTTTGAAGTACGGGAAGATTAATCATCCCCATCGTACCCTGGGACGTGGGGTCGTGAGTCGATATGCACCGCTCGGAGGTTCAATCTCGCCTGCAATTCCATCCGCTCAAGCAGTAGGCCGAGTTCATTTGTCGCCTGCGTTAAGTGGACGAGCTCATCTTGCCGTCTGACAAGATCGGCAGAGTATTCACCGATCTCCTCTACTTGCATTGCCAATGCTATATATTGTTGATTGAAAAATTCGATCTTGTGTTTGTTTTGCGCAAGTTCGCGTTTGAGTTTCTTTATAGCTTCGGCAGTATCAGGAGTTTGTTTTTCTTCCCGTTCGAGAAATAAGAGGTTGGCCGCTTTATTTGCTCCTTCGAGATACAATCGATATATTTCTCGCCGGTATCCCGCAACTTGATCGAGAAGTAATTGCTGTACCGGGCTGGCGTCTTCTGCGGATACACTGCCGACGGTCCTGGCTAATTCTTGTAAGTCTTCGCGTCGGATTCGTATTCCCTCTTCTTTTTGTTGATAGAGGGCCCTCAGGGTATTGAGAGTCTGAAGAAATTCATTTCTCTCTTCGCTGACAACTTCTTCAAGGAAGGCCTCGATGACGGCATCGCATAGGGCGATTGCCTGTTGGGGTGTGCTGCTTGAAACGTCGAATGTTAGCGTTTCTGTGGCAGGAGAAACTTCGACGGTGATACGTTCTTCAAGCCAGTCGATCAAATCTTGTGTCTTGATGGCTTCCTTGACGCATTCCAGTTCCAAAATATCCGGTTCGTTCAAAACGGTATTTAGTACCCGGTACCCCTTCGCCAATTGGGCATACCTTTCGAGTTGGACAGCCTTTTTGACTGCCGTTGGTGGTTCGATCAAGGGTGCTAAATAATCTGCTTGATTCAAGGACAGAACCGCGGTGGCGGTGTAGGGCGAATCGTTTGAGCAACCGAGAAGCGAGATGGAACAGAGAATAACGCTCACATGAAAGAGAAAACGCAACATACGGATGCCCCCCTGGTTGATAGATTAGTTGTTCGATGCATCTGCCAGATCGACGCAGACGAGTTCCTCGTCGTTGCGGACGAACATACACTGCTCTGCAAAGGCAGGATGGTTCCAGACCACAGCACGCCCAAAACATTCGCCGGTCGGTTCCAGAACATGAAAACGTCCGAGTTCTTCGTATCCCTCGCGCGTCAGGCGCGCCAGAATCAGATCCCCCGTTTCGCTGAAGAGAAAAAAGCGATCTTGATGTTTTACTAGAAATGCGGTCGCCTGCCTTTCCCGCCTTTCAGTTCCCGAAGTGGGTGCGTTCGTCGACCAGAGGCGTTTTCCATCGGCGAGTTGTGCACCGACCAGTGCGCCCGAGCGACCGTCGACGCCATAGATCATATCGTTCTCCACATAGGGAGTCGCGTTGACCGAATAGAGGGCCTCCTTGGCCTTGCCGCGCCAAAGGACCTCGGCAGTCTCGTTTTCGGGATCCAATTCGAGCAGTACGCCTACCTGTCCGATGCCACTGGCAAACAATTTGTTTTCGACAAGCCGCGGTGCGGCGATCGACATGTCATAATCCGGCTCCAGCGGGATCGACCACTTGAGCTTTCCGGTCACCGGATCGAGCCCGTTGATCGACTCGGGATGCCAGATCACCAGCTGTTTTTTTCCTGCAAGGGTGATCATCGTTGGCGGGCAATAGCCCTGCGAGCGGGCCGAAAGCGAACGCCAGACTTCTTTGCCGGTGTTTTTATCGAGGGCGACCACCAAACTGCCCTCGCCACCGGCCAGCGTATAGAGCAAATCGCCGTCGATCAGCGGATGAGCGGCAAATCCCCAGATGGGGCTCGTGGTGCCGTAGTCGTCGGTAAGCTGGCGCTGCCAAAGCAGTTTCCCGGTTTCCGCCTCGAGG
>CAUZBD010000322.1:0-3868 GCA_963577795.1 Planctomycetota bacterium
CCGATTTTCACTTGAAAAGATGCGGGGGGATCGGTCACATCGATGTACCAATTATTAACATTTCCATGAATGGGAATGTCGCGAACCACTTTTTCAACTGTTTTCGAAGCAGCGGTCTGCTCGCTCGATAAAAGCCTCAAAATAGGTTGGGCACGATGCCAGTCGCGATCCAATGCTGCAGCAGCCCGCTCCACACTCTGACGTTTCAGTTCCCACGACACCTGCAGCCAGTAGGGATCGCGAACCAGAAGCACCAGCGTATCCTTGTTCGGTCGCAACGATTCATTTTCCTGAGCCGCCCCCAGAGACTTGATGAGTTTCTGAGCCGATTGAAAGTCGTCGATTCGCTTTTTTTTCAGCAATTTTCGGGCTGCGATACCTTTTTGGAGAGAGGCCAGCGACTTGTTTTGAGCCAGGAGGTTGGATTTTGGAACCGTACGGCCATTGCGATCTACTTGACGTCGCGACTTCCGCTGAGCCACCAGCAGCAGGGCCCGGATCAATTCCTCTTTTCGCATGGCATGCCAGCCAGAAACATTGTCCTTTTTTGCAAGTTGAGCGAGATCTTTGCACGTCAGCGTACGCAAGGCATTTGCAGTCATCCGGGTCTTCCTCCGCGCCTTTTCGAGGCTTAGGTTGTTTTAAGTCAGGCAGTCCCCGGATCTTCCCTGGTGCGATGAGTGTCCATCGGGACATCCCAGCCACAAAGCCTATGCCTTACACGCATGCGGGGGCATTGATGTATCTGATTTAATTCTAATTGGCGCCCCGAGAAAAGGCAAAGATTTTATGGACCTGAAAGTCCGTAACATCAATAATACAAACACTTTATATTTACATCTAATTGGAAATCGCCCCCTTCTAAAACGGCCTAAGGGACATCCGTCGCCACCCGCAGTGCTCCTTTTCTGCACGTGCGGGGCTGCGAAAGGCTGCCCTCGATTCCTGTTTGCCCGCTGTCAGGCGGACCCTGCCGGTGGCCCGTATGCAGCGATACGAATCCGGTGTTGCTCCAATTCAAAAATCGAATTTTGCAGGCGTCTGTTGGTTGACCCTGTTTTCTGCTTCGGCTAGATTATCCGACGCCGTGGGAAGCACGGAGACCCCGCATCGAGATTGCGGTCCATTTTTTATAACTTACGAAATTTCAATACCTTCCAGCCAATTCTTCAGCCCATTTCCTTGTCTGTGAGCTACGGTGACAGAGGTCGCTCCGGATGATCGCCGACCACCCCTTGCCCAAGCAGCCGCTTGGGCCGCTCGGGTCATGACGGTGGCTTTAGAAATGGTCCTACCGGGGGTTGTTGGAATCTGGATCGATCGTAGGCTTGGTACGCAGGTTTTGTTTACCTTACTCGGTTTTGCGGGTGGTTTGACTTTCGCCATCTGGCAATTGCTTAAAATGACCAAAGCTGTTCCATCCAACGATTCCCGCGAAGCGAAACGCGAGGACGGCGTGTCCTCAACCGACCAGGGAGACGCCACCCCGTGATCGCCCACCGCCACAACCCGTTTCGGCTCAAGTCCTCCGCGATGGCCGGAGGGGCAATGGTAACGACGGTGGTGGTTGCCGTCAGTTCAGTTGCATATGCCCAGCACCAAACCACCGGTCTCCTTGCAGCGGCAATCGCACTCTTGGCCTGTTTGCTCGGAGTGATGGCCGCACGGCTCATTGGCTTGTTCCTGCCTCAGCGTTTTGTCAACGGTCAGGGGATCCTTTTAAGCATGCTGTTGCGGATGGCGATTCCGCTTACGCTGTGTATCGTGGCCTTGCTTAATAAGAGCCAGTTTTTACAATTCGGCTTCGCTTATTACCTCCTAGTTTTTTATCAACTGACACTCGTTGTAGACGTGTGTTGGTCGATCACAAGACTGAAGCAACCCCTCGTAAATTGAGCCTCTGAAAAATGGCCGATCCCAGTCATGCCCACGACCCCTTCGATCCGCACCACCTGTTCGGTCACGTCCAGGATGCGCCGCATTTTGAAGTGCCTCACATGGTCTCTGAGGGCGGCAAAGTCAAACTCTGGCAACTGAGTGACTCATTCGAACCATTTGTTGATATCCAGTTAATGAAGGCTGATCCCAACTGGCACCTCGCTCCATTTGACCTGAGCCTGACCAAGTTCATGGTGCTGGAAGTGATTGCGGCAGTGTTTCTCATTGCGTTCTTTATTCCCTTGGCGAGAAAAATGTCTGACGGTTCGCCCGTCAAAGGGAAATGGGCCAACATGCTCGAAGCCATGCTCGTTTTTCTTCGGGATGAAGTGGCCCGACCCGCAATTGGAAAAAAGGATGCGGATCGTTTTCTGCCCTTCCTGTGGACCATGTTTTTCTTCGTCCTTGGCTGCAATCTATTGGGCCTGGCTCCGTGGGCCGGTTCGGCAACTGGAGCACTTGCGACGACCTTTACGCTGGCAATGATCACTTTTGGTGTGGTGCTGTTTACCGGGATGTCCCGCCAGGGGATCTTCGGCTTCTGGAAATCGCTGGTGCCGCACATGGAATTGCCTTTTGTCCTGGCAATCTTTCTGGTCCCCATGATTTTTCTGCTTGAGATCATGGGGTTACTGATTAAACATATTGTGCTGGCCGTTCGACTGCTTGCCAATATGGTAGCTGGTCATCTGGTGCTCGCGGTATTGCTCGCCTTTATCCTGGCGAGTGCTTCAAACTATGCCATCTTCGCAGTTGCTCCAGCAGCTTTGCTTGGGGCAACGGCACTCACGCTATTGGAACTCTTTGTCGCCTTCCTGCAGGCCTATATTTTTACATTTTTAAGCGCACTTTTTATTGGGACGGCAATTCATCCGCACTAGAAGCGGCACCTGATTGCTGTTTTTGGAGACCCATTTCAACCCTTCGTTTTTACATAGGAGAGAGTCACAGTGAGCAAGGTTTTGAGAATCGCTATTGTTGTTTTTTCCGTGGTGCTCGTGCTTGGCCCGACAGCCACCTTCGCAGCCGATGCCGCAGAAGGGGCCCATGTTCCCCAGCCACTCATCTATCTTGGTGGTGCCTTTGGTGCCGGCCTGGTGATCTTGGGCGCTGGCATGGGAATTGGGCGGATTGGTGCATCGGCCGTCGAGAGTATTTCTCGACAACCTGAAGCGGCAGGCAATATTCAGACCGCAATGATTATTTCAGCGGCGTTGATCGAAGGTGCGACGTTCTTCGGTCTGATCATCTGTATGTTGTTCAATAATTAGTCTGCTTCGCTCCGTTTGCCTACGCACTCTGTGGGCCTTTGGGGATGCAGAACAGAAAGGATGGATCTGTCGATGAGAGCTTGCGCACAGAGCATGGTTCGGGCAGCACTCGCACTGCTGCTGTGTTGGTCGCCCGCAGTCGGGTGGGCCGCTGCTGAAGGTGCTGGGCCGGACCCCATGCTGTTTGATATTGATCTGGCGATCTGCACGTTGATCGTTTTTCTGCTCACGTTGGGTGTTTTACGTAAATTTGCCTGGGGGCCGATTGTCACTGGTCTCGAAAGACGGGAACAGGCCATTGCCGACAATATTGCCACCGCAGAGAACGCCGCAGAGGAAGCCCGTAAACTGACGGCGCACTACGAAGAGAAGTTGGCGGGTGCGGCCGATGAGGTCCGGGCCATCATCGAAGAGGCCCGACGCGACGCAGAGCATACCGGTCAACAGATTGTCGACAAGGCACAGGCGAAAGCTGCTGAAGAAGGTGAACGGCTTATACGTGAAGTGGAACAGGCAAAGCACACCGCCTTACGAGAAATCTCAGATCGTGGAGCGGATCTGGTGATTTCGCTCGCGGGAAAAATTGTCGCGAAGGAACTCAATACAGAGGACCATGCGGCATTGATCCGTAACGATTTGGCGAAATTTCCAGAGGCTGT
>CAUZBD010000323.1:0-3866 GCA_963577795.1 Planctomycetota bacterium
TGTTACCGAGCAGAGCGACTACTGCTCCCGACATATAAGTAATTATTTTTTTCATCGAGAATTGCCTCCTATTGTAGAACGATCAATCAGGTAGCTTCCGTATAGTTTCCTGGCACCCAGCAAAAGCACAGCTGTGACGATTGAGATGGGTATTGTTTTTCATAGTGAGGAAACTTTCAACCCGATAAGCGCAGTTTTCAAGCCATATTAACTGTTGCCGTAGAGGCGGGTTGGTTTAGTTGCCGGCAGCTTTCAATGCTGCACCCGTCTTGCCGCCGTGTTTGCGGAGGAGAGCGGCGATTCCCGTATGATCTTGATCAACTGCCCAATCTAACGCTGTCTTGTCTTCTCCAGTAACAGATTCACTCTTCGCATTCACATCCGCACCCTTTGCGATGAGTAATTTAGCGACTTCCTTGTGTCCTTTCATAGCCGCAGCAAGCAAAGGTGACGATCCGTCATTAATCTTCGCATTTATGTCCGCTCCATTTGTGATCAGCAATTCAGCTATTTCCCTGGTTGCAGCAGTATGCAAAGGAGTACTTCCATATTTATTCTTGGCGGTTACATCTGCACCGTTGGCGATTAGTAGTTCTACGAATCTTTTGTGACCTCCGGAAGCAGCCGCGGACAAAGGTCCAAGCGCACTTGCATCGACGCCAGCAGCCAAGAACTCCCTCAAAGCTTCAACATCTCCTACTTTAGCAGCAACGGTAATTGAACCGTATTTACCACCGTGTTTGCGCAGAAGGTCGGCCAGTTCGGTCCGTTTGCGCTTGATGGCCTCATCTAACGGTGTTTGGCCTTTAAATAAACCAGATTCACTCTTCGCATTTACATCTGCATCTTTATTAATTAAAAGCTCGGCGACCTCCTTGTGTCCTTGACGAGCTGCACGATGCAAAGGAACCCTTCCCGTTTTATCCTTTGCGTTTACATCCGCACTATTGGTAATTAGGAATTCGACGGTTTCCTTGTGTCCTTCACGAGCTGCACGATGCAAAGGAGTCATCCCCCCTACACCCTTCGTATTCACATCAACGCCAGCAGCCAAGTGCTCTTTTACGGCTTCGATATTTCCAGCCCTGGCAGCATCATTAATTGAAATGTCTGGTGATTTGGCTGCCGGCGGTTCTGGTTTTGTAGGTTTCTCTTCAGGTGCAGGAGTCGACTGCTGCGACTCACCACACCCCACCAGCACCACGGCTGCGATTGTTGTGATTAGTATGTGTTTCATGCAGTTGGTATTCAGTAACTTTTCTTCATTAAGAGCCACCGCGCTTTGGGTCTAACCAAGGGGTATCCTGATAATACCACCTTGAGGCTTTCATGGCCTCCACATGCCCGTCGAGGAATCCCACGTTGCTCCTTGCCTGATGCCGGATGCTTGGTCCACCCCAGTTGGGCGCCCGAGAGATGACATAATGCCCACCAAACCCGACCGGATCGTCCAGGATCCAGACCTCGGGTTTCTCGTAGGATTGGAGCGTGATACATTGTTCCGGATTACGCGTACTCTTCGCCTGACAACCCACATCCGAGAGATAAACCGTTGTTGAGGGTCGAATGATTCCGGTATCCTTCATGGGATCGACGAACCAGCCCCCACCGTAGTACCGACATCCTCCAATTTGGAAATTAGCCCCGTAGCCGGATAAGGTGTTATCGTTGGCAAAAATATATGAATAATCAATCTTCGCGACCTTACGCTGTTTGGTGGGACAAAGCAGGACATTGGTGCTGTTCATGTGAGGTTGGATGTAATTGAACCAGCAATCTCCGGCGCCCCCCACAACAGAGATGAATGTCCAGGGATATTTACCCTGATTTGCCTCTGCGTACATGGTTGTTGCGAGCATCATCTGCCTCTCGTTATTGAGGCAGTAGATTGCCCGCCCCTTGGCCTTGGCCTTGGCCAGCGCCGGCAGCAGCAGAGCAGCAAGGATGGCGATGATGGCGATCACCACCAGTAGCTCAATGAGCGTGAATGCCCGTCTTGATTCGGCTTTCATTTGCCTTCAGCTTTTAATTTTTCACCCGTCTTGCGCCGTGTTTGCGAAGGAGGTCGGCGACTTCGGTGCGTTTGTACTTGATGGCAACATCTAGCGGTGTGTTCTGGTTAGAACACTTTACATTCATATCTGCACCTTCGGAGATGAGGAGTTCGACGATTTCCTTGTGACCACCGAAAGCCGCCCAGTTCAAGGGAGTCGCTAGGAACGCATCATCCTTCGCATTCACGTCAGCACCAGAAGCAAAGTGTTGTTTGACGGCTTCGATGTTTCCGTCTCTGGCGGCTTCGTGAATTGAGATGGCTGGCGACTCCGTCGTGGCGCACCCCACCAAAACCACGGCTGCGACGATTGCGATGAGTTGTGATTTCATGGTGAGCCGACCGTAATCGCAATGAGGGCAGTTTTCAAGCCGTTTTAACTGGTACCGCGAAAAGTCTTCAGGCTTACAAACTGAGGGTTGATGACTGAACCTAAAGCATACGAGCCAGAGAAACCATTCGGGTATTGCAGTTTGTACGTCTTAACGGATCGCCCATGATCTGGATCTTAACGTTCTCACCGCTCGCCTCAACAACAGCACGGTATGCCTAGAACGATGTAGGGCGATCATAACTACAAACTTGGCCTATATACACCACGAGGCTACTCCGGAAACCCGGCAACAGTTAATCAGGTTGATTTTCAGAATGCTGCCAACTACGTTCTAGCCTTTCCTGTGAGTAAGAAAGATGGGTCGAAAGAAGCAACGCATATCAACGGAAGGAGGCGAGAGCCTGACGCAGAATCCATTTGGCGCGCTGGAGGGGCTGGAAGGATTACCCGCCGGACCGGAGGATTCTTCAAAGGTGGAGTCATCCGCGGCGCCTGCCGGGGCGCCGGAGAAAACCTCTAAGCGCCGAAAGAAGAACACGAATCGAGGACGCGTGGACATCATCCGGCAGACCGCGCATCGTGGCGGCAAGGCCGTAACGGTCGTGAGCAATTTCCCGGGGATTGGCCTGCCAGAGAAAAAAGAACTCGCCAGAAAGATGCAAAAAGCCTGCAGCGTCGGCGGGACGGTGAAAGAGGGCCGCATCGAAATCCAGGGCGATAAGCGCGAAGAAGTGAAGCGCATCCTGATCGAGGCGGGCTTCAAGCCGGTGTTCGCTGGCGGGTAAGTGTTGAACAGGATTTTTCCTTATTTATTCCGGAATTTTATACAACTGGCGATGAATCAGGCCGAGTGCGCGGTCGGGATCAGTTCCAGCACATAGCGATGCTGCTGGGTCGAACTGCTTGACGTCACGTTGGGGGGGGCAACTGACCGGGGGAGCAGAGAGCAGACCCACCCCCGTCTAACCGCCTCGCGGGCGGGTTTTTCGGCGTTGTGGGCAACCACTCACTCAACTAACTTCTGGGCAGATTCATGATAATCAAACCACTCAACGCTTGCGCCGTCGCGCTAGTGCTCACATGCCCGATTCTTTCGGCCCAGGAAAGCATCCCGGCCCGATGGAAGCCTCTCGATAATCTAGCCACAAAAGCGGTCGCATCTCCGGAGATCCTGGGAGGCTCCGTGTGCGTGGTCGAGAACGGTAAAGTGCTGTTCAACCGGGCTTACGGGGTCACCGATGCGAAGAGCACACGCCGTTGGGAAAAGAACAGCCCCGTCCAGATCGGTTCGATGACCAAGTCGATCACCTCCACTCTTGTCGCCGTGCTGGTTGGCGAAGGAAAACTTGCTTTCGACGATCCAATATCGAAATACATCCCCGAGTATGGACGCTTAAAGATGAGGAAGAGCGGGGCCGAGGTTCGGTCGCCGACAATCGCCGAGTGCCTCTCCCATACGTCGGGCTTTCCGGGCGGCAC
>CAUZBD010000324.1:0-3865 GCA_963577795.1 Planctomycetota bacterium
ACACGACTGGTCCAGCGCAACGATCTGGCCGCACTCCTTTTGGTTTTCTGCAGTGCGGCGTTTGTGAACGCCGCCTGGATGATCGCCCCGGTAGTGGCCCTTGAACAAGCGCTGCTGCAAAGCTTGACCTTCTTCAACCGTCCGCTGTTTGTGGGCCTCGGCATCGTGCTCACCGCGCTGGTGCTCCCGGCCCTGGGACTGCTGGCCGTTGCTGCCCTTTCGAACGCGATGGCGCCGCAAAAAGAATCCGTCGCGGCCCTGGCTCGCCGCTACCTGCCGGCACTGGTCCCCCTTTCCTTCGGCTTGTGGTGCGCGCACTACGCGTTTCATCTCTTGACCAGCGCCGGAACAATCTTTGCGGCTGGCAACCGGATGCTTGCCGACTGGCAGTTTGCCTCGCTCAGCGAAGCGGCAGCGGCCTGCGCGTGCTGCGGTGAGGTGGCCGGTTGGATTTTGCCGTTCGAAATTTTACTGCTCGACGGCGGGCTTTGTCTGTCGTTGTTTGTGGCCTACCGGATCGCTGAAGGGCAGAGCCACTCTTCGGCCGCCACGCTGCGGGCCTGGATGCCTTGGGCGGTGCTGCTGATCGGTCTGTTTGCTGCAGCCGTCTGGATCCTGATGCAGCCGATGCAGATGCGGGGCACGCTGGTGCTGGGAGGCTAGGGGAATGCTGTTGCGCCTATGGTCACTGTTGTTTTTCGGCGCGAGCCTCTGCTGCCTCTCTGCGGTCGCTCGAGGCGATGGAGGCGCGGTCGTTTTTAGCGGCGAGTCGGGTCCGCTGCGGGTGACGGTGTTTGTCGAACCGGTTCCTCCAAGGGCCGGTAGTGTGGACCTGAGCCTGCTCGTGCAGGACACGACATCGCTCGAGGTGATCGAGACATATACGGCCCTTCTCAGGCTTACCAACACAGACGATACCACGATCGAAGAAATCGAGGCGAGCATGAGCCGCGCGGTGGCAACCAATCGCCTGTTCCAGGCGGCCGCACTCGAACTTTCTGCTGGCAGTTGGCAGGTCACTCTCGATGTGGATCAGGTGGAGGGCGACCGGTCCGAACACACATTCATCTTTCCGCTCCAGGTCGTGCCTCCACAGGCCCGCTTTTGGGACGTTTTGATCTGGATCTTGCTTCCGGCGATTCCGCTCCTGCTGTTTCTTGCCGGCAGAATCCGCCGGGTCGTCACAGAAATGAAAAAATCAAGATTTACTTGAAATGCACACCGGGCGGACCGATCGCGGCGGTTGCAACGTAGGCTTCGATGCCATCGGCGGTGCGGATCAGCGAATAGCTGCCTGCATCCTGCAGCACCCTCACTGGCGTGCCGGGCCACAACTGCCCATCGGGCGGGCGTCCTTGCTGCGGGCCTCCGGTGTAATAGGCGGTCATCGAACCGATTTCGTCTGGATACTCCGCCTGGGCCGCAGCGGCGGCGCTCTCTTCTGCCTCTTCTGGAATACCGCTGGGACTACAGCCGAGCGGTGACAGGAGCGTCGTCAGTAGCGTCAGGGTCATCGCACATCGCATGGAATTTCTCCGGATCAAACGGGCAGGCATGATTGGTGCAAGCCTAATGCAAAGTGCAGCGGGATAGCAACGTGAATTGACGCGGTTTTCGCTGGCCGATGGTGGGTAACCGCTATGTGTGCAGCGGTAGAATTACGCTACTTTACGCGATAAAATGGCGTCTCATTCAGGATGACACCATGCGCGAAGATTTTGATCCTTATTACGTTTGGCTGGGTATTCCTCCGCGGGAGCAACCGCCGGACCACTATCGGTTGCTGGGGATTACGCAGTTTGAGTCCGATGCCGATGTGATCCGCAATGCGGCCGAGCAACGGATGCGCTATCTCCGCACCGTGACCGGCCCGCGGGCTCGGCGCGCGCAGCAACTTGTCAATGAAATCGTGGCTGCCCAGCGGATCCTCTCGGAAGATACATCGCGCGAAAAATACAACGCGCTGATCACCGAAAGCCCGTTGGCAAAACGCCGCGGTGTTTCGCCGCCTGCGGTCAGCACACCCGGCTTTGAGCCACCAGCGATCGATACTCCATCGTACCAGCGGCGGACGCGGCATACTCGAAACAGCGAGGGCGACGACCCGCGGCGTGTGCAAGTCAAAATTATGGCGGCACTGATTCCTGGGGTGGTCGTTGTGGTGATCGGCATCATTTGGATGCTTGCCGGGGGGGATTCCTCGTCCAAGCAGGGCGCGAGGAATGACCGAGAAAACAAAACTGGCAGCGAAGCGAGCCCAGGCCAAGGTGTTGAAAAAGATTCGTTAGAGGCAGCTCGAAACAAAAACTTTGGCAACCAAGCAGAAAACACCGCGGCGAAGCGTCCGCCCAAGCCCGTAGTCAAACCGCCGAAGCCTGAGAGTGGGCCCGAAAACAGTGGGCTCGACAAACCGTCCGAACCGCTCGCACCGGCACCGACTGAAGAACCCGATGACGAGCAGAGTACGCTTGAACAAGCCGAAGTTCTACTCAAAAGCAAAGGACTCGAGGAAGGATTTAATGGTGAGTGGAAACTTGCCAACGCACAGACACGCAACCTGCAGCAGATCCAAGCATCTTCTGGATATAGCGGCATGGCAGAAGGCCCGCAATACAAACGCGAACTCAAGAGACGCCTGGTAAAACAGAAAACACAAATTCTCAATCGCTGGATACACCTCGGCCAACATCCAGCAGATAACGGCGGACCGCGCGATCGAGAATACAACGCGTTAGCCAGCTGGATCTACCCCACCGGTCTCGGGCCAATGGTGAAAGAGGATATGCCTGTTCTCGTATCGATCCGTAAACAGGTGCGAGATGAATTCGCGGCCCGCGCCGCGGCCAATCCCGCGATGCTGGGATTGATCATCGATATACGCAATCAGTATGCCGCGCTTGCAAAAGACCCCGAAGTCACCGAGATGCTCCAAAGAGTGGGTGGCACACTTGCCAATCCACCCGCACTACCCACAACTCGCTCGCCTCTTCCCAGTCAATCCATCCCCGCTTCAGCAGCGAACGAAAAGTCAGAGATCGCGGACTCCTACAGCTTTGCAGAGCTCAAAGACCAACTCACCGCTTTGGAAAAAGAGACCAAGTTATCCATGGGTGCCTTCAACAAAGGGGCGAAGGAATACATCAAACAAAAAAAGGATCTTGTCAAACGAATCAAAGCCGGCGAAGCCCTCTATGCACGGCGGGCTAAGATCCAAGACGGAATCCAATATCCAGAGGATAAAACAAAATTCGGCCAGGAAACGGACGCGAAGGTTACCAAGCCACTTCAAGCACTTAAAGTGCAGCTGCAAAAACTCTCCAAACCTGATGCGGCTGCAATGGAGGGTAACCTCAGCCGAGCCGAGAAGTTGCTTGAGCAGATCAAAACGACACCAGAGTATGCCGCCAATCAGAAATCGATCGCTGGCCTGGCTGAAACAATAGCCAAATACCACAGAGGGTTTAACGTCCAGCAAGCCAAGATGGCCAAGTAGCCATCCCCCGCTCCCGACTTTCTTCGCTCATCTTGCTCCGTGGTGCTCAATTCCTCGCACTTCCACACCGCCTGGTGCCGATAAATAGAGGTGACACCCTGCACCCCCCGGAGGCGAATCGATGAAACGCTCGCACAAAGTCGCTGGCATTGTCGCTTTTTCTGTCCTTGGATTCGTTGTTGTCTTCGGCCTCTATGTGCTGATTGCGGCGAAAGTAGTTGACCATCACTACGTGGTCGATCTAAGTCACTCACACACATTTACAATTGAGATGCCCTTCGTCCCGCTCCGCAAAATTTTAGTCCAAACCAACGCAGCCCGCGAAATCATGAACGCCGGAGAACACAGTAAGCTGATCTCCAAAACCGAAGT
>CAUZBD010000325.1:0-3864 GCA_963577795.1 Planctomycetota bacterium
AGCATCGATCGATGCGCTGGAAACCATTTCCGCAGCGCAATTTGAGACGGTGATTCAGCCCGTGAGCAGTTGCTACGTACCGGATGTCGAAGCGGTGTACCGAGAAGTCGCCCGCGTGACCTGTGCCGGTGGTCTCTACGTGAGTCAGCACAAGCAGCCAGGTAGCTTGCAGGCCTCGGCGAATCCTGGCAATCTAGGGTATTTGGTTGAATCACCTTACTACCTTCCTGGCCCGCTTCCCGCGGTGTCTGGCAGTCCGCATCGTGAGGAAGGGACTTTTGAGTTTCTGCACCGGTTAGAACCGCTTCTCGGGGGTTTGTGTCGGAGTGGATTTTGCATTGAAGACCTCAGCGAACCGCTGCATGGGGATGGAAGCGCCGAGTGGGGTAGTTTTGCGCATCGCAGTTGGTTTTTACCCCCGTATATGCGGATCAAGGCCCGCCGAGTCGGTCCTGCCGGGCCGCATCCCACTTTGCACCCGTGAGGCTCCTGCTGCCGCCTGTTTCGTGCGGTCGACCGTCTCGATATACTAAACCGGCCGCATCTGTTCGGCCATCGCGCATACTTAGGATCTGTCGATCGAACCGTTGTCTAGTCCGCTTCAAGAGATCATGTGCTGTCTGGGACCTTCACTGGCCGGTAACCCGACCCAGTACGTGATCGAGAAGTGTTTTCAACAAGCCGGTTGGGATAGGCGATTCCTGAGTCTCCAAGTGGCGGCTGAAGATTTATCGATTGCGGTAGATGGAATGCGGGCGATGGATTTCTGTGGAGCGGTGATCACCGCTCCTTTTCAAAGCACGATTCTCGATTGCCTTGAGAACGTAAGTGCCGATGCCAAACGGGTGGGCGGGGTCAATTGTCTCCATCGGGACTCGGATCGCAATTGGTTGGGCGAAAACACAGTCGGCCCGGGCTTTCTCCACAGCCTCAAAAAAGTTTTTGATCCGAAGGATCGTAAAATCCTCCTCCTCCATACGGGTTTGACAGCCCGGGCAATCGCCTTGGCCCTTGCCGAGGAGTCTGTCGCGGAGATCACCGTTGCGGGCGGTGACGCAGATGCCGGAAATGACTTTGTCAGCTTGCTCGCGAGCGCAACCGAAGTGCCCGTGCATTTTGTGCCTTGGGAGGGCGACATCAGTGCAGCGCAGGATGTGCATCTTGTGATTCACGCACCCGAACCTGGTGAAGTGGAACCCAGTGAAGAAGTCGCCTTGGTGCTTGAAACGCTCGGTCCTGAGATGCTCCTGGTTGATATGTGTCTTGGGTCACCGACGACGGCATTCTTGCGGGCTGGGGTCGCTTGCGGATGCCAAGTGCTTCATGGTCAACAGATGCTGGTCGCGCAATGGGCGGAATGTGTGCGGTTGTGGACGGGAAGTGAACCGGATAGTGATGTGATGCGTGAGGCGTTGGAAGAATATCTGGGGCTGTAGGCCCAAAACACGCACCCCGGATGCATATTTTCCCAGAAAGTATTTGTGGTGCCATTTAAATCCCCTTCGCGGCGACCCGCGCGTGGCCTGTTCATCTGCGGTACTGGTACCGACGTCGGTAAGACCTACATTGGCTGTGCGATTGCGAAAAGTCTCGCTGCACAGCAGCTTTCAGTCGGTGTCTACAAGCCGGTTGCTAGCGGGGCACTTCGCGAGAACGGACAGCTTGTTGCCACCGATGCGTTCGCCCTGCATCGTGCCGCTGGTTGCCATGAAGATTTATCGAAAGTTTGTCCTCAGGTCTTTGTTCCCCCGCTTGCCCCTCCGGTTGCAGCGCGACTTGAGTCGCAGGTGGTCGACGACAATTTGCTACGTAGGGGACTCGAGTACTGGACAGACCGCTGCGACATTGTGGTGGTTGAGGGAGTCGGTGGCCTGCTGTCTCCGGTAAGCGACAATGATTTTACAATCACACTGGCCAGAGAATTTGGTTATCCCATTCTTCTGGTGGCAGCGGACCGGTTGGGCGCCATTAATCAGGTCCTTCAGGCTCTGTGTGTTTGTGCGCAGTATGCACCCGATGTGCCGATTGCGGGAATCGTACTCAATCAGGTAGAGCCAGAGTCCGACATCAGTCGCGACTCCAATGCCGAGCAAATCCAGCGGCACAGCCGCGTACCCCTGTTGGGACAGATCGCCTGGCAGTGCCCTGCCCCGCTGCAGTCGATCAACTGGCAGGAGCTTGCTACCGGTCAGTAGAGGATGCCTCGCAAAAGGACCTACTCAGCAGGTCATTGGATTGTGGCAGCAGTTTGGTCGGTTTCGTGCGGTGCCTGCCGCGCTAGAGCCTGGAGTGACAGTCGCATTGTGCCGCTCCATTGTCCCTGCGCATCCCCTTGGACCAGCCAGTGTGGCATGACCACAACCGATTGATGCACCGCTTCGAAGCCACCCTCGGATTGACTCACAGTCGCCAGCGGAAAAGCCCAGAAATTCGTCGGCCGATTGCAGGATAACCCGACATCAATCCCGAGCCAGCGATCGACCAGTCCGATGCCTGTGGTCTCTCTTAAATCCAATTGATTTCCTAATTGGCCCAGCGGTTGCTGGGAATTATCGTAGAAATACCGATCCTCTGCCCCCGCGGGCATTCCAGCAAAATTCCATTCCACGGCAAAATGGAACGGGCGGTCGGGCGGCAACTGTTCGAGCAGATAATCGACCAGGAGGGCATTTTCTCCTTCATTGAGCGTTATTCTTTTGATGATCCGGAGAGGAACTCCCTCCACCGTTCCCTCGCGTTGGAGGAGGGCCTGAACGTGCGTTGAACTGGTTGACTGGATCTCGGCTCCATAGGATCCAAGCACAAAATCTCCGAGTTCTGCAGTCGTTCCAGCCCGTACCTGTTCGACGTCGGCCTCTGCGGCATAGAAATGATCAATCAGACTCTTGCGACCATAGGAATCGTATTGCAAGAGACGATCTAAGCCTTCTTGCTTGAAGATAACGCGGTCGTGGATGCTGGCGACGTCGTCACCCTCACCGCTCGGCCCGGCAAGGACCTTCTTGTGGTAGGCTTCTGGTCTTCTCGCCAAAGTCGCCAATAGATTATGGGAAATACTTCGAACATCGAGTTCGTACAATCGCCCACCAGATGCCGGTTCAAGGAACAGGCTCAGTTGATCGTTGCTCAATTGAATTTCATCACGACCGTCAAAATTAAAATCACTTTGATTGGCTTGGCACCACGGCGCATTACCGCGGCCACATACCTCCTGGAGCAGTCCATCGGCTCGAATCAGGTGTTCGAAGACCGCGTTACGGAGATGCGGCAGATAGATTCCGCCAAAGGCACCATGCCAATAGCTGCAATTGCACTGCGCCTGGTACAACTCATCGCGGGCTTCGTCGATCAAGCAGCGAATTCCGTCGTCGGTAGATGTCTGTTCGATCGCCGCTAGCTGGTCGCTGACTTGCATCATGCGGGCGTACATTTCGTTCGACTCGGGGTAGCGGGTCTTGAAATTACGCCAGAAGCCACCTCGCACAAAGGAAGCGACACGCTGCCACTGGGAAGACTCCTCCAGCATGTGCTGAACTTCGTGACTCTCTATCTGACGATCGACTGGCATGGCCCACTCAGTCATTTCACGATAACTGCCCTCAGGAAGATAGACTTTACCCAGGGGGCTAACCTGTTGCATGGCAGCAGATGGTGTCGTTGTATTGATCCAGTCCTTATTGGCACTTAAGAGATCGAAGAAATGGCGCAACCAACCATTTTGGTAAACATGCTGTTTTGTCTCTGGCCACGTGCCAAATTTTTCACCATCGTCTCCAAAAGCAACGAAAGCCCCGGGATGCTTTTCGGAAATCCGGCCGAGGTACGCAATCGTCTCTTCAGGGGCCTGAAAGGGAATCATATACC
>CAUZBD010000326.1:0-3861 GCA_963577795.1 Planctomycetota bacterium
CGGGAGCAATGCCGTTTGCGCAATGGGGTTTTCCGCAGCAGGGGAAGGAGAATTTTTCTCAGCAGTTCCCTGCTGATTTCATCAGCGAAGCACTCGATCAGACACGGGGGTGGTTTTATAGTCTGTTGGCCATCAGCACACTGCTCTTTGAAGGCGAAGGACAAGATACGGCCGAGGAACTTCAGATTCAGCATGCGATGCCCCATCCGTTTCGCAACTGCATCGTTCTCGGACTGATGCTCGGCGAAGATGGTGGCAAAATGTCCAAGAGCAAACGCAACTATCGAGAACCTGGTGAAATTTTTGATAAGTACGGTGCCGATGCCTTGCGATGGTACTTCTTTGCGAACCAACCTCCTTGGACCTCGATCCGCTACAACGAACAGGCGATCAGAGAAAGCATCCCCGAATTTTTGCTCCGTTTATGGAATGTCTATAGTTTTTTTGTAATCTACGCCAACATCGACGATTTTAATCCGGCGGAAAATTTCCCGACTCTCGCTGAAGAGGACGCCGCGTTCTCGCTCGCAGCGCACACACTGGAAAAGGCGCCTCACTACCGACCGGTCGCCGAGCGGAGTGAACTCGATCAGTGGATTCTCAGCCAATTGCACCGCACAATCGAAGAAGTGACTGCCGCGATGGATCGGTATGAGAACTACGAAGCATGTGGTCATCTGACTGCTTTTGTCGATGCACTCAGCAATTGGTACGTCCGTCGCTCTCGCGATCGCTTCTGGAGTGGAGCGCCTAAGGCCCCCGATAAATTGGACGCTTATTGGACACTTTATGAGTGCCTGCTTACCATCTGCAAAATGGTCGCTCCGTTCATTCCCTTTCTGGCCGAGGCGATCTGGAAAAATCTTGCACAGCCCTTTGGGACACAAGCTGCTGAAAGTGTACACCTCTGCGACTACCCGCTTTCAGAAAGCGACCGTGTGGATGATAGGCTGCTCAAGCGGATGGCACTCATGCGGGAAATCACGTCGCTCGGTCGCAGTGCCCGCATGGAGGCGAAACAGAAAGTACGTCAACCGCTCCCGCGCGTCGAAGTTATTCTAGCAGACGCCAAACATCGCGACTGGCTTGAATCCCATGCCGATCTCATTCGAACTGAACTGAACGTCAAAGAAGTCAAATTTGTGCTCGATGCGGCGGACTATATTACGTACCAGGTACAGCCTGATTTCAAGCGACTTGGGCCCAGGATCGGACCGAGGATGCCCGGGCTCAAAAAAGCACTGCAGCAAGCTGATGGAGGCGGATTACTCGCGGAGCTTGCCGGCAGCGGAAGCATTCACCTTGATGTGGATGGAGAAGCCATTGAACTTGGCCGCGAAGATTTACAAGTCCGCCTGCAGGCAAAAGATGGCTGGGCGGCGGCCGAAGGAGACCAATGTGTGGTCGTCCTTTCGACCGAACTCACCGACACTTTAGTTCGGGAAGGATTGGTACGGGATTTGGTACGAGTCATCCAGGACCGTCGCAAAGATCTCGGTTGTGCATTTACGGATCGCATTCAGGTTGGAATCCTCACTGAGTCGGAGCCCCTACGTGCTGCTCTTGATGAACATCGAGAATATCTGGTGGCTGAAACTTTAAGCCAGAGCCTCACATTCGATACGGTTGGCAAAGATTCTGGCATCGATGTTGCGGTTAGAGAACACGCGTTGACGCTCTTTGTTGAGGTCGTCGATTCATGAAACTGGCAGTTTTCATTTCAGGGGGCGGGACCACACTTCATAACTTAATCCAAAATCGCGATGACGGTCATCTCGATGTTGACATCAAACTAGTGATTTCGAGCAATCCAAATGCGGGAGGTCTCAAGTACGCTGAACAGGCGAAAATTGCCCACCAAAGTATCTGTCGAAAGAATTTCTCCCACGCTGAAGCTTATCGCGATGCGATGTTCGAGCCCTGTCGCACAGCAGGTATCGATTATGTGCTCATGGGTGGGTTTCTCCAGCACGTCCTGATACCTGAGGACTTCACTCATCGCGTCATCAATATTCATCCGGCTTTGATTCCATCTTTCTGTGGCAAGGGATATTATGGCAGCCGCGTGCACGAAGCTGTCCTTGCCTACGGCGCAAAAGTGAGTGGTTGTACGGTCCATTTTGTTGATGACCAATACGACCATGGCCCCATCCTGCTACAGCGGGTGGTACCGGTGAAAAAGAACGATACTCCAGAAGAACTTGCCCATCGCGTCTTTGTCGCCGAATGCGAAGCCTATCCTGAAGCAGTCCGCCTGCTCGAGACAGGCCGTGTCCGCGTCGACGGCCGGCAGGTCAGTTGGTGACAATATGTCGCAGCTTGTATCCCAATGCTGCGTAAAAAAAACATGCCTCGTGCCACCCTGTGTGGGTCTCGAGACAAACCTCGTGAAATCCCATCTCCCGAATCGCAGCCTCCAGGTGTGCAACCAGCATGCGGGCGATACCCTGTCGCCTCCACTCGGGTCGGACTGCCAATAAGTGGAGTGCTGGCAGAGAATCTTTTCCACGTCGCCGGAAAGTCAGCGAAACGGACCCAGTAACCTGATTTTCTTGATTGCACGCGAAGAACAGATGTGCAGGGGACCAACCCGGTTGTTCCATGATCCGCATCTTAAAATCTGCCTCGGTCCACGGCCGCATAGGAGGATTTAAATTTTTAAAGGCGATGTCCATCAGTTTAACCCAGCGTCCGATATCGGTCGCATCTTCAAAATGGCGAATGGTAATTCCCTGCACTGCAACGACTTCCGAAGACTTGGAAAGGGAGTGGTACAACTGCTGGACATGCATCATGCGACCCGAAAAATTGAAGAACTTTTTATTCGGAATATGTGTCACTCATACTACGGATCTGTGCAAGAGCCTGCTCGACATCAGGGACAGCAATCCCGCACTGCCGTCCTTTTTTGTCGCATTCGGCGAGCAAAAGTAACTCTTCGAAATTAGGATTCGCTTCGAGTCGGCGTCTTGCCCGCACACCGAGGGTGCTGTCGAGATAGCAATGCGCCTGAGGATGTAACTCGATCAAAACGGCAGTCCTCTCACTCACGCATTCGTTGAGTGCGGCTAATCCGGCGGCCACATGATCCTCTGGATCAATCGCTTTCCCGACGTCGTGGAGAAGGGCCGCAAGCAGAAATTCTTCGTCATAGGGTCGCGCATCCAGGGCAAGTTGAAATACTTGTAAACTATGATAAAGTGCGTCGCCCTCAGGATGCCGCGTGGGCGAAAGCATCACTTCTTCAAGCGGCCAGAGCAGGGCAGCAAATTGCACAAATCGATCCGGTGGCGAAGAGGTCATTTCCATGACTTCTCTCTCTGACTCTGTATCGAGCATTTTGATTTCTGACTCCAGTGCTACAATTCCCATGTGTGGTTTCTGCAAAGCGCCTACTTCGTCTTTACCAATCCGTACACATAAAAAAAACACGCCCTCAAGATAAATGCATGCCTCCTCAGAAGGACACCATGTTTGCAAGCGGCTTTCCTGAGCCTTTTCCACCGGCAGACGTGTTGCCTCCGGCAACAAACGAACGATGGTTTCGACTGGGGCGTCAATGACTTTTATTTCGTAACGGGCATCCGGAGCAATTGGCACCGTGAGCATTTCCGCCTCGACCTGCGGGTGAAATGCTCGCAAACGTCGCATGACGACAAGAAGTTCTTTGAAGAGTCGGTGCCTCAGAACAACCTGTTGATCTCTTGAAAGCAGCGCGAGCTTTTCGCGGATTTCCTTTTTTGTGGGTAGCTGCCGAGGAGGAAGCTTTCCGCATCCTAGCGTTCGTATCGCTTCCTGGCGGGCAGCCTCATACCCTAGCGCCGCTGCATCGCACATCAACCGGGCAGCCTGGAAGGCTAT
>CAUZBD010000327.1:0-3860 GCA_963577795.1 Planctomycetota bacterium
TCGCCATGCTGGGCATGTTTGTAGAGGTGAATCAAGCCATTTTCAATCGTAATAATCTTATCGGGATCGCTGCCGCGGCCGTGCTGCTGCAAAAATGTATACCAGCCATCGAGATTCTTCCCGTTAAAGAGTGGGCGAAAACCCTCCTCGGTTTGTTCCGATGCATGGTCTGTATCGTCTCCAACTGCCTCAAAAGCGAGCGGAACGCCCACGATCAATGCCAGAATGCAGAAAAACGTGAAGAAAATTCGTACGGCCGGTTCAGTCATTGCGTGATCCAATATCGAACGGGTAAAAGGGCGGGAAAGCACTAAAGCGCGTGGGCAGATTGTAGCAATTAGGTGAAGAAAAAACTAGCGAAGCGACGACTCTCACACTGATTCATTTTGAAAAAAGGCAGCCCGTTCTTCACGCGAGCCTGATGGCATGCCAAAATAGAAGCAACTCATTTCTGCCTACTCATTTTTTTAACGAGAAGGACCCACAAGACATGTGTGGTATTGCCGGTGCCGTCTGGACCCCGGAAGGTCCTCCCTTGCCTGAAGAAGTTTTGCGACAGATGGCCAAAGTCATCGAACATCGCGGACCGGATGGCGAAGGGTTTCACTGTGAGCAAAATGTGTCCGGTGGGGTGGCCCTCGCGCACCGCCGGTTGAGCATTATCGATCTAGCGGGTGGCAAGCAGCCGATGTGCAACGAAGATGAGACAGTTTGGATCACCTTCAACGGTGAAATCTACAACTACCGGGAACTGCGCAGTGAACTGCAAAAGCAGGGGCATCAATTTCGTACCGACTCGGACACTGAGACGATCGTGCATCTGTACGAAGAACGGGGCATGGACTTTTTGGCCGACCTGCGAGGCATGTTTGCGTTTGCACTTTGGGACCGTCCGCGTGGGCGTTTAATTCTGGCTCGTGATCGATTGGGACAAAAACCGCTCATCTACCGCCGGGAAAAAAATCGACTCTTATTCGCCAGCGAAATCAAATCGATTCTGCAGGTGCCCGGGGTACCCCGGGAGGTGAATCCCCACGCGCTGAGCGAATATTTAACGTATCTCTATGTGCCTCAGCCACGGACGATGTTTGCGGGCATTGAAAAATTGCCGCCTGCACACTATGCCGTTTACGAAAATGGCGAATTGAACATCGGTCGTTACTGGGACTTGGATCTGAATCGCAAGATAGCCCGTCCGCTTGAGGATGTCGGCGAAGAGCTGAATGCTCAACTCGATGATGCCGTACGACTACGTTTACGGAGTGACGTTCCACTCGGGGCCTTCCTCTCCGGCGGCATCGATTCGACAGTGATTGTTGGCCTGATGCAGCGGCATGCTGCGCAGGCGACCAAAACCTATACGATTGGATTTCCTATCTCCGATTTTGACGAGACAGCTGACGCAAAACTGATCGCTGAACACTTAAAAACGGACCATCATACCTTCGAAGTCCGCCCTGACTCTCTCGCGGTCCTGCCAACTTTAACGTGGCACTATGACGAACCATTTGGCGATAGCTCAATGATTCCAACCTACTATGTATCGGAGGTGACGCGGCAACATGTTAAAGTCGCGCTCACCGGCGACGGTGGAGACGAGCTATTTGGTGGTTACACACGGTATCAAACCGTACATAAAGTGGGACGGATCGATAATTTCCCTCCGTTTGTCCGCCGATTGCTCGGCAATGGCCTCTGGGATCTGCTGCCCGCTCCGGACAAGCAGGATGCTTTTTTGAGAAAGCTGCGTGATCGGATGCGTCTGTTGCGCAAAGAACCGCCAGAACGATTTGTCCGCTGGGTCACACAATTTACAGCAGCCACCCGTCAAGCACTGTTCACGCCCGAGTTTGCTGCACGCCTGGGAAACGATGATGCGGAACACGTATTCGTTGAGGCCATGAACAACTGCCAAGAGCGGACTACCGGTTCCCAGGCCATGCTCACCGATTTGCAAACTTATTTGCCTGATGATTTACTGGTCAAAGTCGATATTGCGAGTATGGCCCACGCCCTGGAATGCCGGAGTCCCTTTCTCGATCACCACGTGGTCGAATTGGCGACTGCGCTCCCCTATACCCAAAAGGTATCGGGGACGACCTCGAAATATATTCTTAAAGAAATCTATCGTCGCATGATTCCTCCGCAAATTGCCTCCAGGCGAAAAATGGGATTCAGCATTCCGCTCGATCACTGGTTCCGCAACGAACTGCGAGATTTTCTCTACGCTCATCTCACCGATCCGGTCTGCCTGAATCGGGGCTACTTCAAACCGGAGGCAATTCACCGGTTGCTTGCGCAGCACGAGTCTGGGGACTGGGACCACAACCGTGCGCTCTGGTCGCTATTGTGCCTCGAACTCTGGCATCGGATGTTCATCGATCCGGCCACAGCGCCATCTTCAGCCCCCGACGTTCCCTCCATCAAACTCTCAGCCGTATGAGAGTGAAAACGGATATGCATAAAGTACTTCTCTATTTTTTTATCCTTGGTTTGAATGCTACTCTTTCTCAGAAAACTGTCGGCGAGGAATCACACCCCGCTCAGATCTCGCTCAATCTACTTCCCGCTGGCAGCGAGCGATTGCTCTACCGCAAGCTCTTCTACGATGCCAAACGCCTGACACATGCCCGCCGAGACGAGCTCGAAAGATCGCTCCTCTCGACCGAAGCAACCGAGCGGCGACGGCAGCGGCTTAAGCAGGCGTATGCGGATCTGCTGGGCCCCCTCCCAGAAAAAGTGCCGCTCAAGGCGCAGGTAACTGGCCATATCGAAAAGGACGGTTACCGGATTGAAAAGATCCTCTACGAGAGCCAACCCGGACATCACGTGACGGCCAATCTTTATCTCCCCACCACCGGTAAACCACCCTATCCGGGCGTTTTGCTCGCCTGCGGACACAGCGAAAACGGCAAGGCGTATCCGGCCTATCAGGCGACAGCGGCACTGATGGCCAAAAATGACCTCGTGGTGCTCTGCTACGACCCGATCAGCCAAGGAGAACGGATTCAACTGCCCGGTGCACCGCTGTACGGCACCACGACCCACACGCTGCTCGATTTGGGCGCTCTGCTGGTCGGCCGCAGCACAGTCTGGTACGAGTTGGTCGACGGGATGCGGAGCCTCGACTACCTGCGCACGCGACCCGAGGTTGATCCAGAAAAACCGATCGGTCTGACCGGAACGAGCGGTGGGGGAACGCAGACCACCTTCTTGATGGCCGCCGACCCGCGGATCGGACCGGCTGCCCCCTCCTGTTATCTGATGACGCGACTGCGCAAGTTCGAGACCGTTGGCCCTTCCGACGGTTGCCAATGGCTGCCGGGAGAGGGGGCAGCACTAATCGATCACTTTGACTACTGCGTGATGCGCGCCGATAAGCCCACCTTGGTGCTGGCGGCACGGGACGATTTTTTTGATATTCTTTCCTCGCGTGCGGCCGCCGATGAGACGCGCCGCGTTTACAGTGCCCTCGGAAAAGAAAAAAACTTCGACTTCTTTGAGGCCCTTTCGCCCCACGGTTTTCAGCGGCCGCACCGCCAGGAAGCAACTCGCTTCATGCGGCAGTGGCTCCTCGGTGATGCGACGGCCATTAGGGAAACCGACTTTGAGCCACTCCCAGACGGGGATATCCAGGTCACACAAAGCGGACAGCTTCTCGAGGACTTTCCTGAGGAAACCACTGTCGCCGCGATGAATCTTCAGGCGGCACGCGAGCTGACTCCGTCACGAAAGGCATTTTGGGAATCTACCTCGGCGACTGATCAACAAAAGAAGATTGGCGAACTGATTGGAATACACAAACCACCGCTTCCCTTTTCGATTGAAAAGCAGGGAACAATCGAGCGAGAGAATGGACG
>CAUZBD010000328.1:0-3855 GCA_963577795.1 Planctomycetota bacterium
CTGGATATTCTAGGCCGATCAAGCCGGCAGCGATCTGGACATCGTACAGGTTTGCTGGAATCTTGCCGGTCGCCCGGAGGCAAAAACAAACTTCTTCCCTCCCCGCATGGACAATCGTCTTTTGGTTGCCCTCAGCAAGCAACTGCCAGAACGGCGTCAGGTTCGTTACTTTCAGCGGATCGATGATCGCCTGAACCGAACCGGCAGCAATTTGCACAAGGCAGAGTTGAGGCCGGTATGTATTTTCGGAAATAAATTCCGTATCGAAGGCAATCGTTTCCGCGGAATGAAGCACATCACACAGTTCTCCGAGTTGGCTCTCTGTGGTGATAGACTGATAATTCAAGCGATTGCGTTCCAAGCTTATAGGTTTTGCTCTCTATCTTAACCAATTCGCGGGAGACTTCCATCGGTGGGTGATAAGAGGCGGCTTTAGAGAAATAATAGGCTAACCAAAATGAAGATGGGCAGCAGGACAAAAACACTGTATTTGAGATATCCAAAAAAACTCGGCATGCGGATTCCTGCCGACTCCGCGATCGCTTTGACCATAAAATTCGGTCCGTTTCCAATGTAGGTCATCGCGCCTAAGAAGACAGCTCCGAGGCTAATCGCCACCAGTAGTAAGGGATCAATCACCGTCTCGGGATGGAAAACACCCTCCGGGGTGAGGGTCCGCGCGGTCTCGAAAAAGACGACGTAAGTCGGCGCATTGTCCAGCACTGAGGAAAGCCCGCCGGTCGTCCAGAAAAATTGCATGGGGGATTCCACCCCCATTTCACTGCCCCGCGCGTCGAGAATCTGCAGCGCGGGCTGCATGCAGAGAAAGATTCCAAAGAAAAGTGTGGCCACCTCCAGGATGGCATGGTAGGAAAACGCGTTGTCCTGACGAACGCCGCGTTGACCGAGGAGGAGCGAAAGGCCGACGAGGAAAAGTTGCATGACTTCCCGCAAGTAGAGCGGTGCGTGCCAATCGGTGCCCGGCAGCGGCTTGCTCGGATCCAACAGGGCCACACAGAGTACGACGCCGACCAACAGCGGCACACCGAGTCCCCAGCCGCGAATGTGCATTTTACGCTTTTCGTATTTATCCCGAACGAGATCGTGGCTCGCCTCGCGCGGGTAGCAGAAACATTGATCCCAAACCCAATACACGGCAAGCAGCGCTGCATTGACAACAAGCCATTGAGGCCAGAGCGTGAGGGTCCAGAAAAAATCAACACCACGCAAATAGCCTAAAAAGAGCGGTGGATCACCAATCGGGAGGAGGCATCCACCGCAGTTACAAACAATAAAAATGAAAAAGACCACCGTATGGACAACATGACTCCGCTCTCTATTGGTATCCAGCAAGGGGCGAATGAGCAGCATGGCTGCCCCGGTCGTCCCGATAAAGCTCGCCAACAGACCACCCACTGCGAGAAAGCTGGTATTGGTCAAAGGATGCGCCGCAAGATTACCTTCAATCCGGATGCCACCACTGATCGTGTAAAGACTGAGCAGCAGCACGATAAAAGGGATGTACTCGTGGAGCAGTGCATTCGCAAACACCGTCCAGGCAAGTTCCCACTGAAACGTCGCGCCAGAAATCGGAGAGATGACCGCGTGCGCTGGCCAATGGGCTTCTAACGGTTGCTCAAACCCGATGAGGTAATAACCCAGAGTGACGGCACCGAGGACAGCAGCGACGTAAAACCGGTGGAGATTTGATTCCCACCAGTGTGCGGTAGCCGGCACGAGGGGGAAAACAGCAATCGCGAGCAGCAGCAGAGCGAAGGGAGTCATCCAAATGATTCCAGGGATGCCCAGGTGCTCGAGGTGTTGACTGATTGCGTGCGGTTGCGAATCTGTCTGGTGGTCCTCAACGTGGAGGGGAGCAAATCCGTGGTCCGCTTCGTGGTGTGCCTCCTGGTCGACAACCAACCGGGTCGCGTGTTGCGGGCCGCCAAAAAAACAGGCCACGGCGTAAATCGAGATGAGCAGTGCGATTCCTAGGAGTACTTTGGTGGAGGAATCAGCGTGGGGTGTGGTTTCAGGTCCCATACGGGCTTTCGGGAGTAGAAAATCTAGCGTTGTGAAGTCACAAACTTAACGTGGAGTCATTTCCAAGGCAATTCCGTCTGGACCGCTGCCCGATACGCGGCGAATTTGATAGCCTACATTCCAACGATGATAGAAACTTGGCTCAGACCCAATCGACGTGTTCTTGCAGTACTCCTGGCGGGATCCCTGATCCTGACTGGCATCGCCGTATGGCTGCTCCGGGCTCCAACGCCTCTTTATTTCTGGTATGGTGCTTGGCTCTTACCGCTCGCAGTGGTCCTGAGTCTGGGCACGTTTTTCCGTATGTTTCGTCGACGGTTGGCTTACCGATCGGGTACATTACTGATTGGCTTGGGCCCGCCGGCATCGATCCCCGTACCGATTGATGCTGTGGAGTGTTTTTTTCTGGGAAGTTCCCAGACTCGACTTTCAGGGCGTTGGGGGCTCCAGTCGCGAGCCGTCTCCATTGTTGTTCGTTTGGCAGAGCGGGCGACGGAGTATCATAATCGGACAGTTCAACCACGCCTCGGCACGTGGAGTGAGGGGTATATTACGATCCGCGGGAGTTGGTGCGAACCGGTATCCCCCGCCCTCGTTGCCAAACTCAATCAGCGATTAACCGAAGCCCAGCGGGCAATGTATCCGGAACGGCATAAGGAAAAATAATGTTGATGCAGAGTGCCTCGGTCGCGCCGAATGGATTCCCGATGCCGCGTTTGCTCGTGAGCGTGCGCAATGCACCAGAAGCTCAAATTGCCGTCGAGGAAGGGGTTCAATTGATTGATGTGAAAGAACCACGTAGTGGTTCGCTCGGTGCAGCCCCTGCCGAGTCGATTCGCCAGGTTGCCGACATCTGCGGCCAGACTGTTTTACTCAGTGTCGCTTTGGGCGAACTTCTGGAAACACCTCAAGTGTATCTCCCGGACAACGTTTTGCCGGCGTTCGTCAAATGCGGCCTTTCCGGATGTGGCCAGCGACCACACTGGTCTGATCTATGGAAAAAACGAATGGAAAGACATGCTGAATTGGCCGTGGCGGTTGTCTATGCAGACTGGAAGACGGCCAACGCACCTTCATCGGCTGCCGTTGTCAAGCACGCCGTCGAGGTCGGTTGTCGTACGGTCTTGCTCGATACGTTTGATAAGTCAAAGGGCAGTCTCTTGCAGCATATGACGCTCGAGGAGATCCATTGCTGGATCGCCACTGTGCGGAAGTGGGGTATGAAAGCTGTCGTTGCCGGTTCACTCACGCAGTCCTTAATTGTGCCTCTCCTGATGGGAGGAGCGGACTGTGTTGCCCTGCGGGGTGCGGCATGTCGCGGGAGTCGCTCCGGGTCACTCGACCGGGACAAGTTGCGTCAACTTGTTCGGGAAGCGGACTCGTTAAACGTATCTGGCACAGATTCGGTCACGGTCTGAGGACGATTTTTCCGAAGAGACCACCGCGACCGTGTATGGTGGCTGCTTCCTGGACGTGGTGGGCTTCGGCTGCTTCAGCGAGTGGCAGCACACGGTCAATCCGCGGCGCGAGCGCACCGGATGCGAGGTCGCGACTGATCGCTTCTCCACAGATCCTTTGTTGCTCGGCGGACGCAGCAAACATCACCAGGCCCAAGAGCGTACAGGACTTTGAATAAAAGGGTCCGACGGGAAACGGGGGACATGCATCCCGACCCGCCATTAAAAGCATTCGACCAAAGCGGGCGAGCAAGCCCACGTTGCGCTCCAAGTCGGGGTTGCGGGTCGTATCCCAAAAGAGATCGACCCCTTCGGGCGCTAAACCTCGAACCCGCTCTTCGAGATCTGTCTCGCG
>CAUZBD010000329.1:0-3846 GCA_963577795.1 Planctomycetota bacterium
TCCCGCAACCGGTTTCGGAGGTTGGTCGATTTCTCCCGAATTAGTATTGATTCCCGCATTGATTCTGTTGGCTGTGTTCGTCGGTTTTCTTCCCGCGGTGGTTGCTTATAGGACAGATGTTTCCAGGGCACTGAGTCACTCTCCCTAAACAGGGATCTGTCACTCTCCCTTAAACAGGGATCTCGGAACTTATCGCATGCCCGCTCATTTAAAGGTGTTTTATCCAGCAGGCATTGTGATTTGCATTTGTGCGACAACTCTTGCAAGCCCCCGGGTGCTTGAGGGCTGTTCGATTTGTGCAAGTCTGTCCCCAACCCTTTGTGACGAGATCGGCGCTGCAGATTTTGCCGTATTCGCACAATACGTAGAGACCCCTCAGGTTGATCCTGGGATCAATGATCCAGAGGCATACAAGTCTTCTTTTCGCATCGAGGAGCTCCTTAAAGGAAAGCAAGACATTGGTGAAGAGGAGACGGTGCGCGTTCTCTTTTTTCCTGGCGATAGTGCGAATCCGGGAGACCGTTATTTGATGCACGGTAATTGGGTTGAAAGTGATGATCAGACGAGCATGATTATCCGCTGGACGACTCCCATAGCGATGACTGATGAAGCAATCGACTATTTGCACAGAATGTGGAAGTTGCCGAAAGAGGATGTGCAAAGGCTGATCGAAGCAAAGTCGTATCTCCAAAGCAGCGATCCGATGCTTCGTCGCGATGCGTTTGATGAATTTGGTAAAGCTCCATACGAGTTACTCGAAGAGTTGAGCCCGGCACTCGATAAAAATACTTTAATTACAAAAATTCAAGATCCAGGTACAGATCCCAATATTAAGAAACTCTATTACACACTCTTAACGATTTGTGGCACTCAAGAAGAGTTGCCGTTTCTCAAGTCACAAATCGATAAGGAAAAGACGCACGCAAGCGAATCTCTCCCGGCAATTATCGCTTGCTACCTGAGTCTGTCAGGAGCGGAAGGCTTACCCTTCATCGAGAAGACCTATCTGATGGAGGAAGGCTCCGATCACGAACGCCGTGCAGGTGCCGCGATTACAGCCTTACGCTTTCATGGTCAGGAAGCCTCAGTCATCGATCGTGATAAAATTACAGAGGTTTTTTTGCGGATGCTTCAAAGACCGACCCTGGGTGCTCGCATTCTGAGTGATTTGGCACGATGGGAAGATTGGTCCGCGGTTGATCAGGTGGCCGAGATGTTCCTTAGTGCGGAAGGAGACGCCTTATGGATCCGAGAACCAGCCGTACGTTACTTGCTCGTCTGTCCAACGGAAAATGCGAAGGATTGCATCTCCAGGCTTGAGGAAATCGACGCACTCGCCGTGCAGAATGGTCGTCGTTTTGCCCTCCCGCGTACAATGTCATCGGCAACAACCGGTACAGGAGAGAGAAATTCGAAATTAACGCCGCCAACGAATGATCGATTAAATAATTCCAAGAATCAGGATCTCTCCGCTCAAGATCCTGGCGCGTCAGGGAGAAAGGCACAGAATGAGAATAGCGTGGTGGTTCAAAAGAGTGACCGTTGGCAGTATTCTCTGCCGCTCGCCGTTGGTGTGATATTCGTGTTACTATTAGGGTGGTTGCTGATGCGCCGAAGATAAAAGCAATATTCGTTGACGAGAGGTAGGGTACAGAGAGTGAATTTATTTTTACGATGCATTACGATAGCGATCTTTTTGTGCAGCTTCGACGGTTATTCAATCGCTTGCCCTTTCTGCCGGCCCGTAAAGACAACGTTTACTGAAGATATCAACGCGGCCGATGTGGCAGCTCTTGGCGAGTTAGTCGCTCGACCGAAGCGTCCCGATCTGAGTGAAGGTGAATTACCGGCAGCCGATATTATTGATTCTTACAAAACGACGTTCCGAATTAGAAAAATTTACCGAGGCGATAAACGCGTCATCCCGGGGGATGAGATTATCGCAATTTATACAGGGGATGCCCCTGTCGGCACGCAGTGCTTGCTTCGGGGAATTGGTACAGACGATTTGCAGTGGGCACCACCAATTCCGCTTAATGCCCGGGCTCAAAATTATGTTGAACAGGTGCTCAAGCTACCGGAGAGTGGTCCAGAGCGGCTTATTTTTTTTGCAGACTATTTAGAAGATGAAGATTCAGTACTTCGAGGGGATGCATTCGATGAGTTCGCGAGAGCCGATTATCAAGCACTGAAAGATATTCGAGATAAAATAGATCATGCGAGGCTCCTTCGATGGATCCAAAATCCAGAAGTGACGCCATCCAATCGGCGGCTTTACTTTACGATGCTGAGCGTATGCGGAAAACAGGAAGATACAGAATTTATTAGGAACATGATCCTCTCCGGAGACGAGGCTCAATTGAAGGGCCTCGATTCGTTGATTTCATGTTACTTATCCCTTGCGGGCCCTGACGGGATTGAATTGGTTGAAGATCAATTTCTTCGTGGCGGAGTTTTTTGGGATCCCGAATATGTCCATACCTATGCGGCGATCATGGCGATCCGTTTTCAGGGACAGGAGGGGAGCAACATTCCTCGAGAGCGACTGATTGCCGCTTTGCGGCTTGTTTTAGATCGGCCCGAGTTGGCGGATCTGGTGATTCCGGATTTGGCTCGCTGGAAAGATTGGGATTCTATGGATCGCCTGGTTCAGATGTTCAAGAACGCGGGAGAAAAATCGAGTTGGGTCCGAGTACCCATCGTCAATTTTTTGCGTGCGTGTCCACTTCCTGAAGCCAAGGAGCAGTTGGGCGAACTTGCTAAAATTGATCCGGACGCTTTACGACGTGCAACGACATTTTTCCCCTTCGCCACCGGAAGCCGCGAAAAAAAGTCAGAACAAGATCCCCCGGATCTGAAAAATAAAGAACAAGAGTAAAGGTTATTTGACTTTTCTCATCAAGAAACTCTTTATCGAATGATTAAAGGATTGACATTAGAGGCAGGTTGATAATGAGTTTAGATGTCCAGTTCAGTGAAGCAGTCGATCATGATGCGTCCGACGGCGATTACCGTGCCTTATCGGTTGCAGCGGTAACGAGTCTAGCGCTCGGTTTTCTTTCTGCGTGTGCACTGCTAACTATTTATTTAGCTATTGTGCCCATCGCAGGCATATTGTTTGGTCTGTATGCGGCAGTGCAAATTAATAAACGACCAAGCGAACTTACAGGTCGTGGTGTTGCCACGACTGGAATCGTTCTTTCGGCAGTGCTGCTGGTTGTAAGTAGTAGTGTTGCCGCATATGTCTATGCGACCGAAGTACCGGAGGGATACGAGCGGATTTTTTATTCCCAGTTGCAACCTGAAGAGGGTAAAGTTGGTCAGAAAATACCCCCGCTGGCTGAAACACTAGACGGAGAAAAAGTATTTATCAAGGGGTATGTCTTTCCTGGCAAGCAACGCCAGGGAATCAAAACATTTCTGTTGGTCCGCGATAAGGGAGATTGTTGTTTTGGCGGAAATCCAAAACTTACTGATCGCATCCAGGTAACACTGGAAGATCCAGAGCGACTAGCATTCGATCCCTATCTCCATAAAGTTGCAGGAACTTTTCGGCTCGTAAAAAACCCCGACAAAGCTATTGAGGCGATCGGTGAAGTTTACTATCACCTCGATGATGGTCAATTGCGATGATGACAGGCGATCGCTTTCAAAAGTTCCACAAACTCTTGCTGCTGTCGACAGGTTTGTTGCTTCCTGCGTGCAATCGCGAAGCCAATGTGGCAGACAAATCTCCACCAAATGGAATCCAGGATCTTTCTCGTGAAGAGGCAGTCTCGAACCAATCATCTGCCACAGCACCAAAAGGTAAGCAGCGTAAGAATGGTCCTGTTGAATTAAAAATCC
>CAUZBD010000330.1:0-3845 GCA_963577795.1 Planctomycetota bacterium
TTGGAATGCACGGAAGTGTGTACGCCAATTTGGCGGTCCATCAGGCAGATCTCATTTTGGCCATTGGCGTACGATTCGATGATCGGGTCACCGGAAAACTTTCCGAGTTCGCCCCGCGTGCCAAAATTATCCACATCGATATCGATGCCGCGGAACTGAACAAGAATAAAGTTGTCCACATTCCGATTGTTAGCGATGCCCGTTACGCCATTGAAGAACTCAACAAAATTGTTGAAAAACCGGAAAACCATGGTGCGTGGCTTGAAGAATGCCAACGTCTCAAAAAAGCCGATCCGTTTCGCTACGACACGCAGTTTGATGGCATCTTACAGCAACACGCGATCTCAGAACTCTGGCAAGCGACGCGCCAGCGCGAAACCATCATTACCGTGGGTGTCGGACAACATCAGATGTGGGCGGCGCAGTTCTACCGTTTCTCACAGCCGCGAACTTGGCTTTCCAGTTCGGGACTCGGCACGATGGGCTTCGGCCTTCCTGCCGCAATGGGAGCGCAAGCCGCATGCCCTGGAAAATTGGTGGTCGACATCGATGGGGATGGCAGTTTCCAAATGAACATTCAGGAAATGGCAACCTGCCACTGTGAAAACTTGCCTGTGAAAGTGCTCCTGCTCAATAACCAGCACCTTGGGATGGTGGTTCAGTGGGAAGATCGATTTATGGATGGCAATCGTGCGCATACCTATCTCGGCCCGATCCACCATGCAGAGGCGATCGGGGAAGGCGCTGGACCGTTTGCTGCAGAAAGATATCCCGATTATGTATCCATCGCCCGCGGATACGGGTGGGGAGCCGCTGGCGTCACTCAAAAAACTGATCTTGTCGATGCGATCCAGGAGATGATCCATGCCGAGGGCCCTTTTCTGCTGGACGTAGAGGTTCCCTATCAGTCGCACGTCCTGCCGATGATTCCTGCGGGAGGGACAGTACACGACCTGATCAAAGAATAGACCGCTTCGCTCCTTCTCCAGCAGCGACCTCTCAAACCTCGGCCTCCCTCCGGAAGACATCTTCATCCAGATTCCCATCCCATTTGGCAACGGCACAGGCAACCGCTGCATCACCCGAAATATTGGTCACCGTTCGCATCATGTCGAGCAAGCGGTCAAACGGAAAAATAAACGCAATCACCAACAACGATTGCTCGGGGCTGATACCGATCACTTCGAGGACAGTCGCTGCCAGCAGTAAACCGGCGGATGGAATGCCGGCAGCACCGACGGAGACCAGCGTTGCGGTCAGTGCGACCATGCCGTAGTGCATGGCAGTCAGTTCGATTCCGGTAGCCTGCGCGGCAAACAACGCGATCAATCCCAGATAAATAGCCGTGCCATCCATGTTGATCGTGGCTCCCAGCGGCAAGACCGAACCGGCCACCGATTTGTCGACTCCCAGATTGTTTTCCGCACAGGAAATGCTAACTGGCAACGTTGCATTGGAGGAAGCAGTAGAGAAGGCAACTCCTTGCGCATCGGCGATTCCGCGAAGGTACTGCTTGATGGGCAGTTTCAGCAGGCACCCGATGATTAGAAATCCATAGACAAAAACGATCTGCATGCCGCACGCGAGGTAAAGGGCGACCGCCAATTTCCCCATATTCCATAAGATTTCAATTCCCTGGGTGGCCATGACCCAGGCCATCAGCGCCAGGACACCATAGGGGGCCATTTCCATGACCAGCATGGTGACCCGCATGACCACCTCTGCCGCCGCTTCGAAAAAATGTTTCACCGGATCGGCGGCCGCACCCGCCAGCAGAATGCCGACTCCGATGAGAATGGCAAAGAAGATTGTGGGCAGGACAGCTCCATTGGCCAGAGCTTCCACAGGGTTGGTGGGAATGATGTTCAGGAGCCTTTCAACAAGACCACCGGCCGCATCGGCTGTTTCGATTTTATCTCTGACACTATCAATCGCCTCGGCCCCGGCTGTCTCGTAATCGACACCGGCCCCCGGACGTAAAAGGGTTCCCAGCAACAGACCGAGGCTCACCGCAAAAAAAGTCGTTACCAGGTACATCCCGATGGTTCTAACGCCCAGGGTCCCCAACTTCTTGGGGTCCCCCATCGCAGTCACGCCGGCGACCAGCGTGGTGGAAATCAAGGGGATGATCAGCATCCTGATCAATCGGACAAACGCATCGCCAAACGGCTTGATCGCCGTATTGGCTACCGCCTTGGCGGTATCTATACCCAAACCCCATCGCATGACCAACCCGATCGCCAAGCCGACGAACAGACCAATCAGAACCCGTTTCCAGAGGGTAATCGATTGCCATTTTTGAAACATCGTACCGTTCTTTTGTTGATTTTTATTTTTCAGTCTTTTCTACTATCTTTTCTACTAATAGTTAGTCGCTAGAAAAGATTTATCGGATCGCGTTCTTCTTGACTGCACCAGACTTCAAGTTCTGTAAATTGATTCGCTAAATCTGCTGCCAAGATTTGCATCGAAAATCGCTCGCTGGCAAAATGGCCTGGAAGCAACAGCGCCACTCCAGAAGCTTCGGCGGCCAGGCACTGATGAAAACTGGCTTCGCCGGTTACCAAAACCTCACAACCGCGTTCTTTAGCTGCTGCAAGGAAAGCCGCGCCGCTACCGCAACTGACCGCAACGCGCTCGATATGAAGATCTGGATTGCCCACAAGACGAATATGCGGGACCGCTAAAAATTGTTTCACTTGGGCCGCAAGTTCGGCCAGTGGCATCGCAATCGTACCCAAGCGACCCTCTCCGACGGTCGCATCAACCGCGTCGGCAATCAGCGGCTCTATCCCTTCCAAACCCATCCCTTCTGACAACTTCTGGTTGATACCGCCGGCGGCGGAGTCCCAGGCAGTGTGCGGGCTGAAAATATGAATACGAGCGGCCAACAAATCCAGTAAATAGCGACCCTCCGGCGTATCGGCAGTCAATCGTGTCAACGGGCGGAAGGGAAGCGGGTGGTGTACGACGACCAAGTCGGTGCGTCGCTCAATCGCTTCGGTCACCGTGTCAGCGGTCATGGTCAAACAGGTCATGACGCGGTTGACTTCGGCCCGAGGATCCCCGGCAAGCAGGCCCACATTGTCCCACTCGGCCGACAGCCGCTTTGGAGCGAGAGACTCCAAATGATCGCAGATGACTCCAAGCTCCACAGCCCATTCCTCCCCAGCCTAAACCTATTTCCCCAAATTTAAATCTCGCATTGTGTGCCCCCCACCTTAAAGCAACGAGGAAGGGGAAAAAAGCGGTATTCCCCGTCTCCGGCGGGAAAGCCTCCTGATCGTGGTGGAAAGCAAAAGGTCCTGCCGGAGGGCCATGCTTGGATCAACGAGAGGGGGGGCAAAATTTGGAGCCTACTTCGTACGGATGTCGATGGTAAAATGTGCCAGCGTTGCCTCAAAATTGGACAAAAAAATCATGCTCACTCTCCAAGTCGGCGTACAGACCATCAGCCTCGGTCGGCCACTTAAGACAGCTCTGCTCACAGCAGCGAAACTGGGAGCCGATGCGGTCGAAATCGATGCCCGCACAGAATTACGCGGGGAGGTTCAATCCCAGACCGCCATCCGCCAGTTTCGCAAGATGCTCGAAGACTTGAATTTAAGCCTTGCCGCGCTCGCTTATCCCACGCGACACGGATACGATACAATCGACAGACTTGAGGCAAGAATTGCGGGGACAAAGGAGGCCATGCAACTTGCCTCTGCACTCGGAGCGCCGGTTGTCGTCAACCAAATCGGCCACGTGCCGAGTGCCGTCGATGTGGAGGAAGATGAGCACGAACGGAAGCGGTGGAATTGTCTTTGTGACGTTCTCTCAGATTTAGGACATTTTGGAGATCG
>CAUZBD010000331.1:0-3837 GCA_963577795.1 Planctomycetota bacterium
TGCTTTACGAAACGGGTGTTCATAGGTCCATAAAAATTTATCGGCCGTCGAAACATATTGAGCCAACCCAAGCACCGCCAAGCAAATCGTCGCAAATGCAATCCACTTTAAAATCATCTGAACATCGGAGATCGTCTCTATCCGCTGTACAGTAATAAGAAAAGTGATTCCGTAGGCGAAAAGAATAGAAAGACCATAGATCGTTAGTTGCGGATTAAGAGAAAGATAATTCCAATTTCCGAAATAAATTTCTGTCTGCCCTTCTTGTGACCATAAAGGTAAAAGCTTTGCCCCTGACGGAGATAATGCTGTCGTCCATTCGGATGAAAGGGGAAACACTTGCAAAATAACGAGGCAACAGGCAGCCACAAATATCCACTGACCGGCAGTCGAACGCCAAACAGCCCTCTGCAAAAGACATTGCCGTAAAAACCAAGCAGTCCCCATGATTGCAACGATTGAGACGAGCACGAGTCTGCCTACCGGATGCCTACCACCCATGAAAAGCGGGGCAAAAAACAACATCGATATCAAGCCAAGATCGACCACCCGCAATAAAAGAGACGGCAACGGAGAATCATCCGATGGCGACTTCAATGGGAAATCAGGATATCGACTTGAATCCACAGTATTTCTTCCCAAGTGGCTATAGAAAATCTGAAAAATATCTGTGTATGAGGCTAAAAAATTAAATCCTCTGATTAGATCCGCTGCCAAATGAGACAAGGCACTATCTTCAACATATGCATGCCCGAGAAGGCATCAGACCACATGATCGCATTAACTTCTAAGCGGCTCTCCGAGGATTAGTCGGCGATTTTTTTATAGCATCGACCTGAGGATCCATCGTTTTACTTTGAAAACTTATGTCCTGGTAGCTATCTTCACTCTCTTCGTACTCGTCTTTCTCTTCACCATAGCCGTAGCCGTAGCCGTAGCCATCGCCTTCACCAAAGCTATAACCCTTATTACTTTCTGTATCGACACAATTTACTACGATTCCAAACAATGGTATTTTCATTTCACTGAGATTCTCAGCTGCACGGAAAACTAATTTACGACGATTCTTTTCCGGACGAACGACCAATACCAATCCATCCACGATGCGGCCAACGAGAATCGCATCGCTTGCCACAAGTGTTGGTGGACAATCAATAAGAATTTGGTCGTATTCAGTTTCTGCCCAGGCTAACAACTGGGCCAATCGATCGCTCCCCAACAACTCCGACGGATTTTGTCGCCTGGGTCCGGCCGAAATCACATCAAGATTAGGAGCATCTGTGGGTGTCAAAAAACCTGAAACTATCTCTCTAATTTCTGCATCTGAACTCAATATGTCGGATAGACCAGACCTACCCTTTAAACCGAGTAGTCGAGTCAATCCCGGACGGCGAAGATCACCATCAACCAAAAGTGTTTTCTTACCGGATTGAGCATAAACGACAGCAAGATTTGCAATCACAGTCGTCTTTCCATCTCCAGGCTCTGAACTCGTAAATCCGATTCGACTCGAATCACCTCCCGAAAGTACTAAAGAGGTACGTAAAGTCCGAAATGCTTCCACGAAAACAGACACCGGGTCTTGATAAGCAGATACTTTTCTTATTCCGTCACCCGAAAGTTCGGGTAAAGCGCGCACCATACCAATGATTGGATGTCCGACTCGCTTACTCAATTCATCTGGCGTTCTAAAGCGGTCATCGATGACATCCTGAACATAGACAACACCAAATCCGATTCCAATGGTTGCCAGCATCCAACAAACGATGATGCGCGAAATCCTGGGAGATACAATTTTCCCCGATGCTGATGCCTCCTTAATGATTGTTGCCTGAATTTCACCTTGGCCCTGGCGAAGATCGACTCCAGCAATTTGATCAATAAGCGCATCGTGAAGCCGTCGGAGTCTGAGCACACTTTGCTGAAGCATATTGATGTGCGCTGTATCGCGCTGATGTACAACTGCCTTGTGTTGTGCCTCATCGAGACTCGCCTGCAAGATGGATTCTCTCTGATTTGCCTTATCTAGTCCCTGTTGAATCATTTGAAGCAATAAGGGTCCCAGTTGATTGGCCTCCAATTCATCTAACTGCGATTTAAGCCGCTCGTCATGAGATTCGATATATTGCTTTGTGGTTTGAATTCGATCTTCTATCTCAATAATTCGGGGGTGAGCCCGACCAAAATCGTTACTCAGTGATTTAAGACTCGCAATGTCTGCAAGCAGGCCCTGCTCCAAATGATTTCTGGCCTGAATATTTTGAGTATTAAAGCCAAGTCCCTTTAGCAAAAGTTCTTTTCCGAGTGTTTCCTCAACGACCATTGCATATTGCTTGAGGTCTTCGCCTCGAGTAATAGACCTTTGAATTCCTTGGACCAGAGACTGCTGAATGAGTCGTTCTTTCTTTGCATCAATAAATGCCTCATTAAGAGAAATGACTGTTTGCACCAACGGGTGAAGAATCTGTGATTCGGCATTAATGGTGAAATCACCAGAAGCAACGCGCGCATTTGAGAGTTTATTTTCGTTTTGTGTAAGTTCTTGAATGATCTCATCTTTTTCTTGCGTCATAAAATCGACAATTTTTGCAGCCGTTCCCCTATGCGTTTCGGCTACAAACTGAAGGTAAGATTGGATAACAGCGTTTACAATAGCAACTGCAATCTTAGGATCCGTTGATGTATAACTGATATTTAAGACTGTCGTACTTTTAACGGTACTCGCAGTGATTTTTCCTGCTAACGTGCTGTGCCAAGATTCTCGGTTCTGACCACTGAATTCAGTAAGGCACTCCTGGGGAATATATTGGATCGCATTTTCCAAAACCGGTTGGCTCACCAGCAATTGCTGATGTGTGGGCATCAATTGTTGGCCAGTTCGATTGACACCTAACGCGCCGTCCCGTTGCTCGATGCCATTCTTCACGATCAAGATTGAGGCAGCTGACCGATAATAGCGTGTCGCCGTCACCGCGTACCAACCAGCGACGATGGCCAAGACGACGCCTACCAATAAAACGGTATTTTTTCGATACCAGACAACCTTCAGAAACCGGAACAGTTCGTGCACGGTCCCTGCCGTATTGGCTAACGGCATATCGTACGTTTCGTTGCCCGTCTCTACAGACATTAAACCGCCTTCTTCGCGTTAGAAAATTGGGACTCGAGCCGTGGCGCCGATTCCAATATTGACAAATCGAGTGAAAGCATCAAATGCGACCGTCATTGGGGTGCGTTCCACACTAACAACATCGCCTGAAGCCAGACGGATGTTTTCACTACGCACTCTTTTGGCCTTTTGATAACTTACTTTAATGACTTGTGTTTCTGGTTCACCGGGAATGCGACGAATGACATAGATCTTGTCTGCAACAGGAGAGGACAGCCCACCTGCCATAGCTAAAACATCGAGTAGGTGGAGATCTCTATCTGAAGGCAACTTATAGTCTGCTGGTTTACGAACCAGTCCCAGGACCTGAATTGGGTTTTGATCTAACTCTGGAACCATAACGACATCACCATCCCGAAGATTGACGCCCTGTCCCGCATTACTTGCCGAAACTAAATTTATGCGCACACTTTGAGAGACCGGAACCGCCGTTTGCTGCCCACCTGTGTAGGTTGCCAACCGATTCTGTCTCTCAGGATTCGCTGGAAATGCCTGTTGTGCCGGAGAACGCACCTCAATATTTGTAGACGCATTGGACGTCAGGCCACCGGCAGCGACAAAGGCTGTGAGAAGATTAGAAGAACTTCGAGGTAGGTCGTAGGTCCCTGGCTTTTCTACCGCACCGATAACCGTCACTTTGTTGGCGTCTTTTATCTCCAGCACAACAG